>JASHQL010000085.1 GCA_030039155.1 Streptosporangiaceae bacterium
TCGCTGGCCGCCCACCTGCACCGGTACGGCCCGATGCCCAGGCCGGCCGGGGACCGGTGGCGGCTGGCCGACGAGGTGGCCGAGGCCGGGCTGACCGGGCGCGGCGGCGCCGGCTTCCCGACCGGCCTGAAGATGCGCGGCGTGCTGGCCCAGCGCGGGCGGCCGGTGGTGGTCGTCAACGGCATGGAGAGCGAGCCCGCCAGCGTCAAGGACCAGGCCCTGCTGGCGATGGCGCCGCACCTGGTGCTGGACGGCGCGGTGCTGGCGGCGGAGTCGGTCGGGTCTGAGGTGGTCTGCGTGTGCGTGTGCCGGGACCGGGCCAGCCAGATCGACGGCCTGCTGCATGCCGTCGCCGAGCGCAGGGACGCCGGGCTTGACCAGGTCAGCATCGAGATACACGAGCTGCCGCGCCGCTATGTGGCCAGCGAGGAGACCGCGCTTGTGCGCTGGCTCAATGGCGGTGAGGCCAGGCCGATGTCGGTACCGCCACGGCCGTTCGAACGTGGCGTGCGCGGTCGGCCGACGCTGGTCGACAACGTGGAGACGCTGGCGCATGTCGCGCTGATCGCCAGGTATGGCGCCGCCTGGTTCCGGCAGGCCGGGTCGCCGCAGGCGGCGGGCACGATGCTGGTCACGCTGGCCGGCGCGGTCGCGGAACCTGGCGTATACGAGATCGAACTCGGCAGCACGGTCGGCCAGATCCTGGCGCTCGGCCGGGCACACCCGGCCAGCCGGGCCGTGCTGCTCGGCGGGTACTTCGGCACCTGGCATGACCTGGGCACCGTGGCGGCGCAGCCGATGACCACGGCAGGGCTGCGCCGGGCCGGCGGCTCGCCCGGCGCCGGCGTGCTGCTGGTGCTGCCGCCTGACCGCTGCGGCATCGCCGAGACCGCGCGTATTCTCGGCTACCTCGCCGGGCAGAGCGCCAGGCAGTGCGGGCCCTGCATGTTCGGGCTGCCGGCCATCGCCGAGGACATGGCGCAGCTCGCGGCCCGCCGGGCAGACCGCGACACCCGGCGCCGGCTCGACCGGCGGCTTGCCGTGATCACCGGGCGTGGTGCGTGCAGGCATCCCGATGGCGCGGTGCGGATGGCCGCATCGGCGCTCGACACATTCGGTCACGACGCCGACGCGCACGCGTCCGGGCGCGCCTGCCTGGTCACCCGCGGCCGGCCGCACCGGCCGGTTGCGCCGCTGCCCGCGGCGGGAGAAGGAGAGTGGCGGTGAACTCGCAGATCCGGGTCGACCGCATTGCCTGCACCGGGCACGGCCTGTGCGCCGACCTGCTGCCAGAGCTGATCGAGCTGGACGAGTGGGGCTACCCGATCGTGCTCGGCGACGTGCCGTACGACCTGACCAGGCACGCCCGCCGCGCAGTACGCGGCTGCCCCGAGCTGGCGCTGCGGCTCGGGCCGGCCGGGCAGCGGGGTACCCAGACGTGACGACACGGACTCCGCCCAGGCACCGCAGGCCGGTATCGGACAACACCGGCGGCGCGGCGGGCAACGAGCGGCTGACCGCGATGACCGGAGCGGTGCTGCTGCTCGGCTTCGCCGTAGAAGGCGTCACGATCCTCCGCCTGCACGCCCTGCTGACCGTGCACATCGTGCTCGGATTCTTCCTGATCGGCCCGGTGCTGCTGAAGATCGGCTCGACGTTGTACCGGTTCTTCCGCTATTACACCGGCTCGGAGGCCTACCTGCGCAAGGGCCCGCCTGCCATGCTGCTGCGGGTGCTCGGGCCGCTGGTCGTGCTGACCTCGCTGGCCGTCCTCGGCACCGGCGTCGTCCTTGCCTTCGCCGGTCCGGCCGACCAGGGCCGCTGGCTGTTCCTGCACAAGGCGTCGTTCGTGCTGTGGTTCTGCGTCATGACCGTGCACGTGCTGGCCTACGCGCCGAAGCTGCCCAGGCTGCTGGCGGGGAATTCGCGGGTCCGCACGGTACTCGGCGGGGCCGGGAAGCGCTGGCTGCTGCTCACCGGCGCACTCTGCGCCGGCGCGGTGCTTGCGTTCTTGACGTCCTACACCGCAGGCCGTTGGCTGCATCCGTAGCTCAGGCCACCGCGTTCGGGCTGGCCTGCACTGAGGTGGTCGCCACGGCCCAGCGGCCGATCCGGTCAATCAGCGCAGGCTTGGCCGCCGACTCCGCGTGCCCGAAGCCGGGCTCGATCCACAGTTCCTTGGGCTCGTTCGCGGCCCGGTACAGCTGCTCGGCGTGCTCCACCGGGAAGAACTCGTCGGCGTCACCGTGCACGATCAGCAACGGCGTCGGCGCGATCTTGGCTGCACAGTCCGCCGGCGGCACTGGCACCGGGTCCCACCTGCCGCCGCTGATCCTGGTGTGCAGGAATGTCCTGGTCACCAGCCGGCCCACCCGGTGCTCCACCGCCCAGTGCACCCGCCGCATCGGCCAGGTGCCGCGGTAATACCAGCGGCCGGGGCCGCTCACCGCCACCACAGCGTCGACACCGCCGAGCAGCCCGGCGTGCCTGAGCACGATCGATGCGCCCATCGAGAAGCCCACCGTCGCGATGCGCTGATAGCCCAGCTCACGGGCGTAGGCGACCGCCACGTCCACGTCCATGATCTCCCGGTCGCCGACCGTCGAAACCCCACCGGACCGGCCGTGACCGCGGAAGTCGAAGGCGATGACACCGCCGAACCGGTTCAGCCTGGATGCCACCTTCCAGACCCCAGGGTGCTGCCAGCTCTGGGTGAACCCGTGCGCGACGATCATGCCGAGGTCGGCAGCACCGGCCAGGTGCGCCGCGTCGATCGGCACGCCGTCGTCGGTGACGATCGTCTCGACCTTGGTCACCGGCTTGCTCATGCCACTATTGTGCGGGATGTTCGCCGGTCGCCGGACCGCCGGCCGGGCCCGCCGACCTGCGGTTGTGTCCGATTTGCCGCCTGCTCAGGCACGCCAGCCTCTTCCCACTTCCGAGCCACTGCGGCAGTCTGGTGCATACCTCGTATCTACCGTCACTTCTCTGTCCGCAAAACCGGAGGCTCGCGCCCATGGCCCTTCTCGACCAGCTCATTGCCGGCATCAGGAACGCCACGATCGAGGTCGTCGACCTGACCGCCAGGCTGGAGTCGACCACGCCGATCATCATGTTGCCCCCGCCCTTCGGCAACACCATCCCGTTCTCGATGCAGGAGATCAGCAGGTACGACGAGCGCGGCCCGGCCTGGTACTGGAACAACATCAGCACCGGCGAGCACACCGGCACGCACTTCGACGCGCCGGTGCACTGGGTCACCGGGCGAGACGGCGAGGACGTCTCGAGCGTGCCCGCGACCAGCCTGATCGCGCCGGCCGTGGTGCTGGACTTCAGCGCCGAGGCGGCCGCCGACGCCGACTTCCTGCTCGAGGTCGAGCACGTCAGGCAGTGGGAGTCAGCGCACGGGGCGCTGCCGGACGGCTGCTGGCTGCTCTACCGGACCGGCTGGGACGCCAGGTCAGGCAGCCAGCAGGACTTCCTGAACGCCAACGAGACCGGCCCGCACACCCCTGGCATGTCGATCGAGTGCGCGAAGTGGCTGGCCAACGAGGCGCCGATCATCGGCGTCGGGGTGGAGACGGTGGGTACCGACGCGGGCACGGCACACTCGTTCGATCCGCCGTTCCCCTGCCACTCGCATCTGCTCGGGGCCGGCAAGTACGGCCTGACCCAGCTGCAGAACGTGGCCAGGCTGCCGGTGACCGGCGCGGTGGTGATCGCCGGGCCGCTGCCGATCGTCGCCGGGTCTGGCAGCCCGGCGCGGGTGCTCGCCCTGGTGGAACACGCCTGATGACCGCGGGGGTCCAGGGGGATCGGCCGCCCAGGGACACGCTGCTGGCCGTCGAGGCGATCGGCGCGGCGCTGGCCGAGGAGGGCGTCGACACCGCATTCGGCGTGGTCGGCAGCGGCAACTTCCACATCACCAACGAGCTGATCGCCCGCGGCACCCGGTTCATCGCGGCCAGGCACGAATGCGGCGCGGCCAGCATGGCCGACGGGTGGGCGCGGCTGACCGGCAGGCCGGCCGTGCTCACCGTGCACCAGGGGCCGGGGTTCACCAACGCGATCACCGGGATCACCGAGGCGGCCAAGAGCAGGACGCCGATGCTGGTGCTGGCCGCCGACGTGAGCGCGCGCGCGGTCACCTCGAATTTCAAGATCGACGTCGAGGCGATCAGCAAGGCGGTCGGCGCCACCCCGGCCAGGCTGCACTCCCCCGGCCTGGCTATCGACGACGCGGTCAAGGCGTACCGGACCGCGAAGTACGAGCGGCGCACCGTGGTGCTCGCGCTGCCGCTCGACATCCAGGCCGCCCAGGTCGCCCCGCTGGCCATCTTGCCGGCCATCGTGCCAGAGCCCGCCGCGCCCGCCCAGGCGCAGGCGGCGGCACTGGCCCGCGCGCTCGCCGGAGCCAGCAGGCCGGTCTTCGTAGCCGGCCGGGGCGCACGGGCGGCTGGCGCGCGGGCCGCGCTGGAGCGGCTGGCGGACCGGTGCGGCGCGCTGCTGGCGACGTCGGCGGCGGCGAAGGGCCTGTTCCGCGGCAGCCCGTGGGACCTGGACGTGAGCGGCGGCTTCGCCTCGCCGCTGGCGGCGGAGCTGATCAAGGGCGCCGACGTGCTCGTCGGCTGGGGCAGCTCGCTGAACATGTGGACGATGCGGCACGGCGCCCTGGTCGGCGAGCACACCACGGTCGTCCAGGTGGACTGCGACTCCGCGGCGATTGGCCTGCACCGCCGGGTGGACCTCGGCGTGACCGGCGACGTTGCCGCGACCGCTGAGGCGGTACTGGCGCTGCTGGCGGCGGGCGAGAGCGACGGCGAGGTCCTCGTTCCCGTCCCGAATGGTTATCGCACCGACGCGCTGGCGGACCGGATCGCGAGCGAGAACCGCTGGCGCGACGTGCCGTACCAGGACGATTCCACCGCCGAGCGGATCGACCCGAGGACGCTGTCGATCGCGCTTGACGACCTGCTGCCGGCCGAGCGGATCGTGGCGATCGACTCCGGCAACTTCATGGGCTACCCGAGCATGTACCTGTCGGTGCCCGACCAGGACGGGTTCACCTTCACCCAGGCCTATCAGTCGATCGGGCTCGGGCTGGCGTCGGCGATCGGCTCGGCGATCGCCAGGCCGGACCGGCTGACCGTGGCCGCGCTCGGCGACGGCGGCGCGCTGATGGGCGCGAGCGAGCTGGAGACCGTGGTCAGGCTCGGGCTGCCAATGGTCATCGTGGTCTACAACGACGACGCGTACGGGGCCGAGGTGCATCACTTCGGGCCTGACGGCTTCCCGCTTGACACCGTCAGGTTCCCGCCCGCCGACCTGGCCTCGATCGGCCGCGGCTACGGCTGCGCCGGGGTGACCGTGCGCTCGGCCGATGACCTCGGGCCGGTGCGCGACTGGCTGGCCGGGCCGCGGGAGCAGCCGCTGCTCATCGACGCGAAGGTGACCTCGGATCGCGGATCATGGTGGCTGGAAGAGGCGTTCCGCGGGCACTGAGCCGCGGAACGCCCCTCCGCCGTCACTCGGTCAGCACCTTTTCCTGGTCGAGGAACGGGTCATCGGGCCCGTCGTCACCACCGCCCGCCAGCACCGGCACCGGCTCATCGCTCTCCACCGGGTACACCTCCTCGCCGTGCACCGCGAGGTCACCGGTGACCAGCTCGGCGTCCGGCATCCGCAGCGGGGTGAAGAACTTGATCACCCGCAGGATCAGGTAGGTGACCACCCCGTCCCAGACGATGATGGTCAGCGCCGCCCCGGCCTGGATCCACAGCTGCCTCGGGTTGCCGTAGAACAGGCCGGCGGTGGTCACGTTCGCGGTCTTGCCGAGGCCCAGGTAGACGATCATCTTCGGGTCGGCGAGCAGGCCGACCATCAGCCCGCCGATCAGGCCGGCGAACCCGTGCGTGTAGACCACGCCGAGCGCGTCGTCCACCTTGTTGAACGGCCAGACCTTGCGCGGCAGGTAGGAGAACAGCGCCCACACCGCCGCCGCGTCGACCGCGCCGATGATGATCGCGCCGACCCCGTTCACGTAGCCGGCCGCCGGGGTGATGCCGACCAGGCCGCAGATCATCCCGTTGACGCCGCCGAGGAACGTGGGCTTGCGGTCCTTGCCGAAGCCCATGTCCATGATGATCCAGGTCATCATCGCCACCGCGGTCGCCAGGTTGGTGTTCACCACCGCGGCGGTTGCGTCGGCGCCGGCGAAGTACGGGTCGCCGCCGTTGAAGCCGTTCCAGCCGAGCCACAGGATGCCGGCCCCGACCGCGATGAACAGCAGGTTGTTCGGCTTGGCGCTGGCCCTGTCCTTTGCCAGCCGCGGCCCGACCATGGCCGCCGCGACAAATCCGGAAACTCCGGCCGCCAGGTGGATGACGTAGCCGCCGCTGTAATCGAGCGCTCCCTGGCCGGCCCAGTAGCCGCCGCCCCAGAGCAGGAAGGCGTTCACCGCATACGCGAACGTGATCCACAGCGGCACGAAGATCAGCCAGACCTTGAACTTGATCCGGCCGATGACGCTGCCGATGAACAGGATCGGGGTGATCGCCGCGAACACGAACTGGAAGTAGACCAGCGAGCCCTCGGGGAACCTGAACTTCGGCATCAGGCCGTTCAGCAGCGGGATGTCAGCCCGCGCCTGCTCTCCGGCCTGGCCGACGACCGTGCCTGGCTTGCCGAGGAAGGTCTCGATCCAGGGCTGGCCGAAGCCCATCTTGAACGCCCAGAGCACCCAGACGATTAAGGTCAGGGCGAAGGCGCTGAACACCATCATCATCGTGTTCACCGCCCATTTGCGCTGGACGATGCCGCCGTACAGGACGGCAAGCGCGGGGATGCTCATCAGGCCGACGAGCGTGGCGGCTGTCATCTGCCACGCGTTGTCGCCCGAGCTGAGCCAGGAAAGGTAGGGACTCACTCTCCGCCTCCGGATTGTGCGAAGCGAAGGGCTTGCCGGGGAGCCGGGCAGCGCCGACCAGCACCGACCCAGCTGACCACTTCGGCGTCGTGCAGGACGCTTCTATGTCTCCCACGGGCGCGTTTCGGCGCTGTTACCTGGCCGTTACGGCGCTGGCAACGGCTCGGCGCACGGCGGCGGCCAGGTTACGCGGGTGTTTCGCCCTTGAAGCTGCTGAGCGTTATGGCTGCTCGGTGTCGTGCCGCAGGGATAGCTCCCTGAGCTGCGATATCAATCGCCTGTGGGCTTCGCGCGTTTCAACTGTGTCGGGGTGGTCCCGGCCAAGTACCTGCTCTCGCTCATCGCAGACCTCTCGGTACAAGGTCTCGGCACGACGAAGGGTCTGCCGGGCCTTTGCGATCGAACCCTCAGCCGCTTCCTCAGAACCTACGATCGATAGCAGGCGGGCAAGATCACTGCGGCTGGACAAGGTTTCGGGATGCTTGGCCCCTAGTTTGGCTTGGCGGATCTTGAGTACATGCTGATGCTCCGCAAGTGCCCGGCCATACTGGCCAAGTTCAGCTAGCGCGCGAGCACGATTGGCACGGCTGGTCAGCGTGGCCTGATGCTCCTCGCCCAGCATCCGGGTCCGAGACCTGAGCACTGCCTCATGCTCAGCTCTTGCCAAGTCTGGCCTTCCAGTATTGCGGAGGATTCTGGCCAGGTTGTCCCGGCTCATCAGCGTGTCCTCGTGATTCGGGCCGAGCACGCGTTCCTGAGCGGCGAGCACAGCGGTTTGCTCGGTCTCAGCTGCCTCCAGTCGACCGGTCAGCCGCAGCATCCTGGCGAGCTGGTTCCTGCTGGCGAGCGTATCGGGGTCGTGTTCCCCCAGCCGCATGCTCCGGTCGCTCGCTGCCTTCTCGAAGGCACTCAGCGCGGCCTCGTAATGGCCGCCACGCCTCAGCGTCTCGCCGATGCGCATTGCTTCCGTCGCGCTGGTGTCAGGTTCCGCCAGGATCGCCTCGAGTACCGCTGCGGGAACCTGCTCCTCAACGGTTGCCCTCCGCTCGTACTCATCGATCAAGTAGCTGAAGACCTCGACGTGCGTGGTGTCGCCGCGCTCGCTGGAGGCAGCAGGGCGGAGCGACAGCGCAGCCGTTGCGTGCCTTGCGTGGGTGGCCCAGCGCCAGGCGGCAGCCCGCGTTTCGGCGTCGTCAGGGAAGGGGTGATACAGGTGATGGATCCGATTCAGCAGAGCCACAGAAGGCGGGTGCATGAGGCCGGAGCGGACGCAGTCGACGGCAGCGCTGACGAGGGCAGCACCACAGACCTCCTCCTGACGCGCCGACGACCTAGCGCGCTCCCACTCGGTGAAGAGCTCAGCCCCGCCGGTCAGATAGAGCGGCCAGCTACCGCGACTGTCCAACTGCTCACTTGGCGGCCACTCCTGACCCGCTGCAGCCAGATGCCGCAGCTCGGTCGGACTCCACGCGAGTTCCATGTCCCTGGTGTGTGCCTTCTCAAGCACCTTGTTGTTACTCACGTGCGCCGCGCCGTGGCTTCGGTCGGTAAACCTGTCCCAGTTCTTGTCGCTGATCGTGCCGATGATGACGCGATGGTGCGTCGTGTCGCGGATCAGCATGTCAACGTGGTCGCTGACGAGCCCTTCCGGCCCAGCCAAGGCGTAGAAGTCATCGAGCCAGAGCACACACTCGTGCAGCTTGGCAGCGATATTCACCGCCGGCGTGACGCTCTGCCGGTCCAGCGGTGCCACCAGCACGTGGTCAGCAAGCATGGTGATCGCGGCCTCAAGTGCCGTCCTTGTCTTGCCGGTCGCCGAGTTCCCGATCAGGATGACGAAGCTGCTCTCTTTGAGAAGGCCCTTGAGGTCGTCATCGATCTCGCGCTCCACATAGGCATGCGCAGTCCTGGCGGGATGTAGGCCAAGCTGCCGGAGAAAGTCTGGGTCCTGCACCTCGCTGATGTCCCTGAGCCGCGGTAGCCGCCCGTTCAGCCTGAGCAGAGCAGGATCGCTGGGCTCTTTGAGAGCGCGCCGGGTGCCGATGTTGTCGGCCTCGCCGCCCTTGATCTTGTCCTCAACGTCGCCGAGCCACTTCAGGCTGTCCCTGGTGTCCGGGTGGCTGCGGCCAAGAATCCTGGCGCGGCCGAGGTAGGCATCCCTGAACTCCTTCTCGGCCTCCGCAAATTGCCCGAGAGACAGCAAGATACTGCCGAGGTCTTGATGACTGCTCAGGCTATGCGGGTGGTTCTCGCCAAGAACCCGAATCCGGCCCTCAAGTGCGGTGCGGCATTCAAACTCTGCCTCAGCAGCCCGGCCGACAGCCAGCAGCGCCCGGCCGAGATCATTCCGACTGCTGAGCGTATCCGGGTGATCCTCGCCGCCGCCGTTACCGTGCGGCAGCAAGCGCATCCTGGCCGCGAGGACCGCCCGATGCTCTCGCTCTGCCTCCCGGTAGTGCTCTGCGGCTCCCTGCTGATTGCCGCGCGCGCGGAGGTCATCGCCTTGTTTCAACAGCGCGCGAGCGCGGCCACTTCGGGTCGTCAATGTGTCAGGATGCTGGGCCCCGAGCACTTGGATCCGCAGCTGGAGCACCTTGCGGTGCTCAGCCTCTGCCTGGTCCGGGCGATTCAGCAACCGCAAGACTCTGGCGAGATTGTCTCTGCTGGTCAGCGTGTCAGGGTTAGTAGCGCCGCCGGGCTTGCGCAGTTGTAGTTCCATCACCTCTCGGTGCTCGGCCTCAGCCTCGAGATAAAGGCCGTGCAGGCGCATCGCCCTAGCCGCCTTGTTCCTGCTGACCAGCGTGTCGGGATGATCTGGTCCGAGTTCCTGCTCGCGTAGATCTACAGCCCTGGTAAAGGCGGCCAGCGCTATGTCGTACCGGCCGTAGTCACGCGCTGTCTGGCCAAGGCGCATTGCCTCAGTCGCGGTTGCATACAGCAGCGCCCCAGTCAGCGTCGGGCCTGGAACCTGCTCGGCCTGCGTGGCAATCCGTGCGTATTCGTCGACTAGGTAGCTGAAAACCTCGACGGCCTCGCGGCCGTCCTGGGCAATGCTGAGGGTGAGCGCGGCCGGCCCATGCTCGCTCGAGGTGGCGCTCGCCCAGTCGTCGTCTGACACCCGGTCGATCGCCGGTATCGTGGCCAGCCGAGGGTCATAGACCGGCAGTAGAGCCTCGATCAGGTCCTTGGGCAGCGGCCGGTACAGGCCCGCCCTCCGGCAGTCGATGGCAGCGCTGATGAGCGCGACGCTGGCGGGGTGATCGCCATCGCGGCGCCGCTCCGCCCGCCATCGGTTGAAGACATCAGGCCCGGCGGACAGGTACTCGGCGATTCAGTACTGCCGGTTGATCAGAGCATCTACGATGCGCGGA
>JASHQL010000086.1 GCA_030039155.1 Streptosporangiaceae bacterium
GCCCGGCACGAGCAGCCAGGCTCGCCGGGGCCATGCCGGCCTCGCCGGGCGCGGTCAAGGCAGGCTGCGTGACCGCGGTCCAGGCAGGCATGACCGCGGCCTGCCTGGCCTCGGCCATCGCCCGCATCCGGTCCACCGCACCAGGCAGCGCGAACTGCGCGGCGCCGAGCCCTTCGACGAAGTAGCCACGGCGGCACTGGCCGGAATCCTCCATCGCGCGCAGCACCGGGTATAGCGCGGCGAACCCGCCGGCGATGCGCTCGTTCGCCACCGCGCCCCTGATCACGATCCCGTGCCTGGCCAGCAGCGTCTGCGCGAGCGCGTGCTTGCGCCTGGTCGGATCGGGGTCGAGCGGCGGCAGCACCGACCAGCGTCCGCTCACGGTGGGTGGCCCTGACCTGGCCACCAGCGCGCCCCGGCTGAAACTCGGCCGCCGCATCACCGGCGGGCTGGACGGCCTGCGGCCAGCGCCAGCGGCGCTCTGGCCGTCGGCGCCAAGCGGCGCCGGCCGGCCGCTGGCCAGCACGGTGCGCAGCGGAGCGAGCGTGTCGTTGGTCAGCCGGCCGGCCCATACCAGGTCCCAGATCGCGCTGGCGACCGCCCGATCACCGGCCGACTGCACCACCGCTGCCTGCTCGGCCAGCCAGCCGCCGGCCCGGTCGGCTACCGCGCGGAAGAATAGCGCGCCGCCGTCCTCGAGCGCCGCGAGCACCGCATCATGCACCGGGGTCATGGTGATCTCGGCTGGCTCTGGCAGCAGCAGCGGCGCGTTCGCGGCCGGCGCAAGCACCAGCCAGCCGTCGCCGCCAGGCAGCGCGCCCGCGCCCGACCAGATGACCTCACCCGACGCGGTCAGCTCGTCAAGCAGGGCCGGCGAGTAGCCGGGCAGCCGGCCTGGCAGCACGAGCGTCTCCAGCGCGGCGGCCGGCATGGCGGCGCCGGCTAGCTGGTCGATCACGTCGTACAGCGCGTCCGCGGTGGCCGGCCTGCTGCGGCGCTGCTGTTGCCTGCCGTCAGCCGTACCGCCCTGGGCGGCCGGCCCCGCTGGACCGCCGCGATCCTGGACCGCGTGCTGCCAGGCAGGCAGGAAGGCGGCGAGCGCCTGCGGCGGCACCGGCTCGACCTCCTTGCGCAGCTTGGCCAGGCAACGGCGGCGCAGCAGCCGCAGCACGCCGGTCTCGCACCACTCGGTGCCGCCGCCCGGCCGGAACTCGCCCTCGGCCACCGCGCCTTCGCCGGCCAGCCGGTGCAGCGCGCCGGTCACCACCGCCACCCCGAGCCCATATCGCTGCGCCGCCGCCGCCGCGGTGAACGGGCCGTGGGTGCGCGCATGCCGCAGCATCAGGTCGCGCAGCGGATCAGCCACCGGCTCGGTGAACGCGGCCGGCACGCCAGGCGGCAGCGCGGTGCCGAGCGCGTCACGCAGCCTGCCGCAGTCCTCGATCGCGGACCATCGCTGCTGGCCGGCGATCCGCAGCTCGACCACCCGGCGCTGGCCGCGCAGCGTGTCCAGCCAGCCCGCCGCCGCCTGGCCGTCCGCGCACCGCTCGGCCACTTCCGCGGTGGCCAGCGGTCCCACCGCGCGCAGCAGGTCGGCGACCGCCTCGGCGTCGGTGCAGGTACGCCCGGCCGCCAGCCGCTGCAGCTCGCGCTCGGTCTCGTCGGTCACCGCCAGGTCGAGCAGCTCGCGCAGGTCGGCCTGGCCGAGCAGCTCGGCCAGCAGCGCGGAGTCGAGCGCCAGCGCCTGCGCCCTGCGTTCGGCCAGCGGGGAATCGCCCTCGTACATGAACGCGCCGATGTAGCGGAACAGCAGCGACTTGCTGAACGGCGACGGCGCCGGCGTCTCGACCTCGACCAGCCGCACCCGGCGGGCCGCGATGTCCCGCATCAGCCTGGTCAGGCCCGGCACGTCGAAGACGTCCTGCAGGCACTCCCTGATGGTCTCCAGCACGATGGGGAACGTGCCGTACTGGCCGGCCACCGCGAGCAGCTGCGCGGCGCGCTGCCGCTGCTGCCACAGCGGCGTGCGCCGGCCCGGCATCCGCCTCGGCAGCAGCAGCGCGCGTGCGGCGCACTCCCTGAACCTGGACGCGAACAGCGCGGACGCGCCGACCTCGGCGGTGACCAGCTGCTCGACCTCGTCCGGATCCAGCATCGCCAGCCCGGCCGGCGGCGGGTCGTCGGCGTCCGGCACCCTGATCACGATGCCGTCGTCGGTGTGCAGCGCCTGCACGTCCATGCCGCCGTAGCGTTCGCGCAGCCTGGCGGCGATGGCCAGCGCCCACGGGGCGTGCAGCTGCGCGCCGTACGGGCTGTGCAGCACCAGCCGCCAGTCGCCGAGCTCGTCACGGAACCGCTCGAGCACCAGGGTCCGGTCGTCTGGCAGGTACCCGGTCGCCTCCCGCTGCTGGGCCAGGTACGACAGCAGGTTGGCCGCGGCCAGCTCGTCCATGCCGTCTTCGCGCAGCACCGTGGCCGCCGCCGCGGGGCTGCGCTCGCCGAGCTCACGGCAGTACGCGCCGATCGCCGCGCCCAGCTCGGCGGGCCTGCCAGGGGCGTCGCCGCGCCAG
>JASHQL010000087.1 GCA_030039155.1 Streptosporangiaceae bacterium
AGCAGGCGGGAACCAGCCGCGCGGCGGTCCGACCACCTCCTGGAGAAGACGAGCAGAATGCCTCCTAAGAGCCGTACCGGCGCCAAGAAGGTGCGCCGCAAGGAACGCAAGAACATCGCGCACGGGCACGCGCATATCAAGAGCACCTTCAACAACACCATCGTGTCGATCACCGATCCCGGCGGCAGCGTGATCTCCTGGGCGTCGTCCGGACAGGTCGGCTTCAAGGGCTCGCGCAAGTCCACGCCGTTCGCGGCGCAGATGGCCGCCGAGGCCGCCGCCAGGCGCGCGATGGAGCACGGCATGCGCAAGGTGGACGTGTTCGTAAAGGGCCCTGGCTCCGGCCGGGAGACCGCGATCAGGTCGCTGCAGGCGACCGGCCTCGAGGTCGGCTCGATCCAGGACGTCACCCCGGTTCCGCACAATGGCTGCCGCCCGCCGAAGCGGCGCCGGGTCTGAGGAGTTAGCGAGACATGGCTCGATACACCGGCGCTGACTGCAAGCGCTGCCGCCGCGAGAAGACCAAGCTGTTCCTGAAGGGCGCCAAGTGCGATTCGCCCAAGTGCCCGATCGAGATCCGGCCGTACCCGCCGGGCGAGCACGGCAGGAACCGGACTAAGGAGAGCGAGTACCTGCTCCAGGTCAGGGAGAAGCAGAAGGCCCGCCGGGTGTACGGCGTGCTGGAGAAGCAGTTCCACAACTACTACGAGGAGGCCGCGCGCAAGCGCGGCAAGACCGGTGAGGTACTGCTGCAGATCCTGGAGACCAGGCTTGACAACGTGGTCTACCGGGCCGGCTTCGCCAAGAGCAGGGACATGGCCCGCCAGCTCGTCGGGCACGGCCACATCCTGGTGAACGGCAAGAAGGTCGACATCCCGTCCTACCGGGTGAGCGAGAACGACATCATCGAGGTCGCGCCGAAGTCGCGCGAGCTCACCCCGTTCATCGTCGCCAGGGCCGAGGCAGGGGAGCGCACGGCGCCGGCCTGGCTGGAGGTCGTCCCTGACAAGATGCGGGTCCTGGTGCACACCCTGCCGGTGCGCGCGCAGATCGACACCGTCGTGCAAGAGCAGCTGATCGTCGAGTACTACTCGAAGTAACCAGCCTGCGGCCCGGTCGCGAACCGGCCGGGCAGCGGGCCGCTGGCAGCGGTTGCCAGCGACAATCGCGCCTGTCATATAGCGGGCAGCGCGGAAAGGACACATGTCATGCTCATCGCCCAGCGTCCAGGCCTCGCCGAAGAGCAGGTAGACGAGTTCAGGTCCCGGTTCACCATCGAGCCGCTCGAGCCTGGCTTCGGCTACACCATCGGCAACTCGCTGCGCCGTACCCTGCTGTCCTCGATCCCGGGTGCCGCCATTACCAGCATCAGGATCGAGGGCGTGCTGCACGAGTTCTCCACCATCCCCGGCGTGACCGAGGATGTCACCGACATCATCCTGAACCTCAAGGAGCTGGTGGTCTCCTCCGAGCACGACGAGCCGATGCACATGTACCTGCGCAAGCAGGGCCCGGGGCCGGTCACCGCGGCGGACATCGCGCCGCCGGCCGGGCTTGAGGTGCACAACCCGGAGCTGCACATCGCCACCCTGAACGGCAAGGGCAAGCTGGAGATGGAGCTCACGGTCGAGCGCGGCCGCGGCTACGTCTCCGCGGCGCAGAACAAGCAGCCGGGCCAGGAGATCGGCCGGATCCCGACCGACTCCATCTACTCGCCGGTGCTGCGCGTCACCTACAAGGTCGAGGCCACCCGAGTCGAGCAGCGCACCGACTTCGACAAGCTGATCCTGGACGTGGAGACCAAGCCGAGCATGCGGCCGCGAGACGCGGTAGCAAGCGCGGGCAAGACGCTGGTCGAGCTGTTCGGCCTGGCCAGGGAGCTCAACCTGGAGGCGGAGGGCATCGACATCGGCCCGTCGCCGACGGACGCCGCGCTGGCCGCTGACCTGGCGCTGCTGATCGAGGAGCTGAACCTGACCGTCAGGTCCTATAACTGCCTCAAGCGCGAGGGCATCCACTCGGTCGGCGAGCTGGTCGCCCGCAGCGAGCAGGACCTGCTTGACATCCGCAACTTCGGCGCGAAGTCGATCGAGGAAGTCAAGCAGAAGCTGGCCGAGATGGGCCTGGCGCTCAAGGACTCCCCGCCCGGCTTCGACCCGGGCACGGCTGCCGACAGCTACGGGGCTGACGACGACGACGATTACGTCGAAACCGAGCAGTACTGACTCACCGCCGGTGAGCCGGCAGAAGATACGAGGAGAACTCTTCCATGCCCACGCCCACTAAGGGCCCGCGCCTGGGCGGCAGCGCGTCCCACCAGAAGCACATGCTCTCGAACCTGGCGACGGCGCTGTTCGAGCATGGCAAGATCACCACGACCGAGGCCAGGGCGCGCAGGCTGCGGCCGTTCGCGGAGCGGCTGATCACCTTCGCCAAGCGCGGTGACCTGCACGCACGCCGGCAGGTGATGACGGTGGTGACGGACAAGCAGGTGGTGCACACGCTGTTCGCCGACATCGGGCCGAGCTTCGCCAGCCGGGACGGCGGCTACACCCGGATCACTAAGGTGGGGCCGCGCAAGGGCGACAACGCCGCGCTCGCGGTGATCGAGCTGGTCCGCGAGGACGTCGACGCCAAACCGCGCCGCCGCCGGGCGAGGCGCGCCCCGGCGGCTGCCGGGGCTGGCCGGCCAGCGCGCGGCAAGGCCGCGGCGGCCACGGAGGTCACGGCGGCAGCGCCGGACGAGGCGGTCGACGAATGGCCTGAGGACGACCCCGAGTGGGTGGACGAGGTCAGCGATGACGCCGTCGTTCCCGAACAAGACGAGACGGTCGATGACGAGGACATGGCCGACGGCGATGAGGACGACGGTGATGTCGCCGGGGACGCGGCGGACGACGGCGCTGAGGCCGGCCAGGACGCCGAGCCTGAGGCCTGATTCGGCTGATTTGGATGGGAACGGCTGTCGCCACGGGCGATGCCGCTCCCACGCC
>JASHQL010000088.1 GCA_030039155.1 Streptosporangiaceae bacterium
CCGCCAGGGCAGGCTGTGGATGCGGGACGCCGGCCTCACCGGCAGGCCGGCCTACCCGTTCGGGTGCGAGTGCGGCACCAGCGGCTGCCGGGCCACCTGGCTGGCCACGCCCGAGGACTACGAAGCACGGACCGCGGCCGGGCGACGCCTGGTCACGCACGGCGCCTCAGCGAGCTGACGAACCCAGCTCAAGCCAGCGCTCAGGGCGGATCAGCCCGCCGAAGCCAAGCCGCCGGTACAGGCTCCGCTCGGGTGCCGCCATCAGCACCATCCGGAGCCCCGCCACCCGCGGATGCCGCAGGGTCGCCTCGACCAGGAACGTGCCCACGCCGGTGCCGCGGTGCGCCGCGTCCACGAAGACGTCACACAGCCAGCAGAAGGTGGCGTAATCGGTGACCACCCGGGCGAAGCCCACCTCGCCGTCGCCGCCGGGCGGGTACAGCCCGATGCACAGCGAGTGCTCGATCGCGCGCTCGGTGACCTCGCGCGGCCGGCCGGCCGCCCAGTAGCTCTCCCGGCTCATCCAGCCGTGCACCCGCTCGGTGTCCAGCAGTGCCTTGTCGTCGCTCACCCAGTAGCCGGCCGGCCCGGCCTGCGTCCATGCCACGGTCAACATGTAGCACGCCCACCGGGGAAGGCTGCTGGCGAGACGGGCGCAGGGACACCGAGCTCACGGCCGTGCCACGCCCGCCAGCCGCCTGGCCTGGCTGATCCACGACGCCTTGCCGGCCAGGACCTGGGCGTCGTGCTCGCCGCACAACAGCACGCTGCGCTGCACCCCCTGAAACTGCAGCTGCCACGCCGCGCTGCCCAGCCGCGTGCATGGCGTGTGCCAGCTGGTCATGCTCATCAGGTCTAAGAAGACGATCTTCCGGCCGGCTGCGCACATGCCGGTGAAGTCGTCGCACCTGGAGCAGAACCCGAGCCGCGCGGCGACCCGATCCCGGCTCGGTAACCCGCAGACCGGGCAGCCTGCCGGGCCGGCCGGCGGCTGCGGGTCGGTGCCGTCCTTGCGGCGACGGTGGCCGAAGCCGGCGGCTTTGGTCAGATCAGACATCGCTACCCGCCCCTTCGCTGCCGGGCTCCCCTGCTTGGAACGCCCGATGGCGGACGAGGCTACGCCTGCCACTCCGGCAGCACATCGTGGGAAACATGGAGGCAGCCGGGGAATTTGCTGGGAAAACGCGCTGCCGGGAAGGCGAGCTCAGACCGGGCGCATGCCATGCCGCCGCATGAGGTCGAGCTCGACCTCGCGGTCCGGCGGGTCCGCCGCCGCCCAGAGCTGGGCAAGCTCCCTGAAGTACCCGTCGAGGGCGGGCGCGTGCAGCACCAGCAGCCTGGTCGCGGTGTCGGCGGTCGCGCCGAAGGTGTGCGCCACGCCGCCAGGCACCAGCACGAACGATCCCGCCTGCGCGCGGGTGGCCTGCCCGTCCAGCTCGAACTCCGCCTCGCCGTCGAGCACCCAGAACGCCTCGGCGCGGTCCGGATGGACATGCGCGGGCGGCCGCCTGCTGCCGGCCGGCACGTGCCGCTCGTGCAGCGAGAAGGCGCCGGCGGTGCTGGCGGCAACGGCCTTGAACAGCAGCACGCTGCCGCGCACGTTGAGCTGCTCACCGCCGCCTGGCGGCAGCACCGTGCAGTCGGTCACATCCCACTCTTACCAAAACCCCGGCCGCAGGTCGCCGTGCGGCGGCGTGCGATGCGTCACGTTGCCGCCGCGGCGACGGCCGCCCTGGCTAGCAGGACCGGCCGCCGCGCGGCCGGATCCAGCAGACCCGGCCGTACGGCTCCCTGAGGATGACCACGTCGTTGGCCGTCGCCGAGATCTCGGTGGCGGCTACCGCGACCAGCTCAGGCAACACCTCCTCATCGGTGTGCCCGTTGCCGACCTGGCCGGCGAAGCTCGTGCCCCAGGCGAAGACCTGGCCGGTGGTCGAGATGGCGTAGGAGGTGGCGGTCCCGGTTGCCAGCCTGGCGTAGGTCACTCCTCGCGGTGCGTAGAACCGAACCGGCAGCGGCGCGATCGCGTGTCGGCCGGCGGCGAGCTGGTGGGCGCTGTTGTCGCCCCATGACCACAGCGAGCCGTCGGCCAGCAGCACCAGCGTCTGACCGTTGCCCCACAGCGAGCCGCCCTGCGCGACCTGGGTGACCGGAGCCTGCAGCTCGACCGGGACCGGGATATCGGAGGCGTGGTGCGGCTGCCCGTCGCCGAGCTGCCCGTCGCCGTTGTAGCCCCAGTCGAAGTACTGGCCGTCGGCCATCAGCGCGCCCGAGTCGGCAAACGATGCGACCAGCTTGGCCACCGACCCGCCGTACAGGTCGGCCACCCGCACCGGCCGCGCGCTGTCGGCGCGCATCTGGCCGTCGCCCAGGTCGCCGTCGAGGTCCTGGCCGCACGCGTAGACGGTGCCAGCCGAGTCGTACAGCACGTGGTTGCTCGCGCCCGCCACTGTGCTCACCGAAGGCAGCGGCACCTGCACCGGCCGCAGGTAGGGTCCTGCCCGCCTGCCAAGGCACAGGTCGCCGAAGCCGTCCCTCCCCCAGCCCCAGACGCGCCCCCTGGTGTCGATGGCCAGGCCGGTGTCGTACGGCATCGCGTCGCCGGGTATCGAGGCGATCTTGACCCCGGCAGGGAACTGCACCCGGACCGGGGTGCTGAACGAGTTCGCGGTGCCGCCGTCGCCGAGCTGGCCCTGGGAGCCGAGGCCCCAGGCATAGAGGGCGCCGTCGGTCAGCAGCGCGTACTGGGTCGAGTTCGAGCTGCCGATCTCGGCGATATGGCCAGGCAGCTTCACCACGACGGGTCGCTTGCGGGTGTCGTAGTTGCCGGGCGCGCCGCCGAAGAACGCTCCCCAGTGCTCGATCGTCTTGCCGGCGGCGGCCGGCGGCGTCACCGCCGGCGTCGGCGTGCTGCTCTTGGTCCGCGCCGGGGCCGTTGGCGGCGGAGTGCCGGTGGCCGGCGACGACGGCATCGTCGCGGCGACCGAGACCGGCGGCGTGGTCACCGCGACTGGCTCGGGCGACGACGCCTGGGTGCGGCCAGCGCCAGCCTGCGCGTGCTGCCGGTGCGGCAGCAGCAGGGACGAGCAGCCGGCCGTGGCCGCCGCCAGGACGCACGCAAGCAGGCCAGCGAGCACCAGCATTGACCTGCCAGGCCGCGTCGAACCTGAGCGCTGCCACGGCATGACACGCAATGCTGCCATGCGGTGATATCGACGGGGTTACTTCTTGGTAAGCGGCCGTCGATCTTCAGCAAGTGTTCGGCAAAGACTCACCGTTCGGCCTGGCTAGCTGCGGGCCAGCCTGGCCTGCAGCCAGTCAAGCGCGATCTCGCCCTGAGCCGCCTGGAAGGCGCGCAGCGTCGGCAGGCCGGGCGGCGCGGGCAGCCGGGAATTCCTGACCAGGAAGCCGGCAATGCCCGTCACGACGGCGGTGACCGCGCCTGGGTCAGCATGCCTGCTGACCGGATGGCTGGCGAAGATCTGCTCGCACGGCGGGCCGCCTTGCATCGCCACGCTGGGCAGCATGGCGGCCAGGTCGTACCAAGGCGGCGCCAGGCAGGCCCATGGCCAGTCCACGAACATCACCCGGTCCCTGGTCAGCAGGATGTTGTCGGCCCTGATGTCGCTGTGCACGAGCGCGCTGCCGCGAACCGCGGCCGCCCAGCCTGCCTCGAGCGCTACCAGGTCGGCGAGATGGTCTCTGGCCCACCGATCAAGGCCGGCCAGGTCATCGGTGCCGGCCTGCGCGGCGTCGGCGAGCTGCGACCAGCCGCGGCCGAGGCTCGGCGACCGGCCGACCTTGCCAGGCGCGCTGACCGGTGCCGGGTCCAGCGACCTGGCCAGGTCCGTCATCGCGGCAAGCACCCGGTCAAGCTCGTCGGTGCGCCAGGGCTGCGCAGGCATCCGGCCCTCGATGTCCTCGAACATCAGGATCACCCAGTCACCGGAATCGATGCAGCCGAGGAACCTCGGGGCCGGCGTGCTGGCGGGCAGCGCGGCGGCGATCCGCGCCTCGGCCCGGTGGATCGCGGGCGCGTCCGGATTATGGCCCGCCGACACCGCCTTGACGAACGCGCGGCGGCCGTCGGCGAGCAGCACCCTGGCCGCGACGCCCGGCGAGAAGCCGCCGGGCTGGGTCACCGCCTCGGTCACCGCACTGCCAAGCTCTCGCTCGGTCGCCGCCCGCAGCTGCGCCGGAACGCCGGACCAGGGCAGCCGGACGCCGCAGGCCGGCGGTGGCGCGGCCAGCCTGCGCTCGTTCACCGGCACAGTATGGCGGCGATCTTGATCGCCTGGCCAGCCAATTTGCGGCCGCCAGCGATGGGCTACAGGGCGGTGAGGATCCGCGGGCCGTCTGCGGTGATCGCGACCGTGTGCTCGACGTGCGCGGCCCTGCTGCCGTCGCCGCTGCGCAGCGTCCAGCCGTCGTCGTCGAGCCGGTAGCTGTCCCGGCCGCCCGCCATGAACCACGGCTCGATCGCGATGACCAGCCCGGCGGCCAGCTTCAGCCCGCGGCCGGGCTTGCCGTCGTTCGGCACCGACGGCGACTCGTGCATGGTGTGGCCAACGCCGTGCCCGCCGAAGTCGGTATGCAGGCCGTACCCTGCCGCGCGGGCGACTGCGCCGATCGCGGCGGAGATGTCGCCGAGCCGGCCGCCGGGAACTGCCGCGGCGATGCCGGCGGCCAGCGCCTTCTCCGCGGCCTCGATCAGCGCCACGTCGGCGGGCCTTGGCGTGCCCACGGTGAACGAGATCGCCGCGTCACCGGTCCAGCCGTGCAGGGTCGCGCCGCAGTCGACGCTCAGCAGGTCACCGTCGGCCAGCTTGTACCTGGTCGGGATGCCGTGCAGCGCGGCGTCGTTCACCGAGGCGCAGATCACCGCGGGGAACGGCAGGTCGGCGAAGCTCGGCTGGTAGCCGAGGAACGGCGAGGTCGCGCCCGCCTCGGCCAGTACCGACCTGGCGGTCTGGTCAAGCTCGACCAGCCTGACCCCCACCGCCGCCTGGGCGCGCACGGCGGCGAGCGCCCTCGCCACCACGCGCCCGGCCTCGCGCATCGCCTCGATCTCGGCTGCCGATTTCAGTTCCACCACCGCTCCATCCTGGCATTACCCGGCCCGGCGCAGGTCGCTAGGCCGGCGACCACAGGTACGGGGTGGTGTAGGCGAGCGGGCTGAAGCCGAGCCTGATCAGGATCGGCCGGCTGTCCTGCGAGGCGTCGACCTGCAGGTAGCGGTAGCCGCGCTCGGCCGCGAGCCGGGCTCGGTAGCCGACAGTTGCCCGGTAGATGCCCTGGCCGCGCCAGTCAGGCAAGGTGCCGCCGCCCCACAGCCCGGCGAACTCGGTGCCTGGCACGAACTCGATCCTGGCCGAGCAGACCGGCAGGTCGCCTGCCATCGCCAGCACCATGACCGTGCCCTGGTCCGGGTCGTCGAGCAGGTCAGGCAGCCAGTTGCGCATCTCGTTGTCGTCCCCGCCGAACACCTGGTCACGCACGTCGCACAGCAGGTCGACGCCGGTCTTGTCGGTGACCTGGACCAGCCGCACGCCAGGCGGCAGCACGACCTCGGCCTGCACGCCGGCCACCTCGCCGACCAGCAGCAGTTCCTCGTCGTCGGCGCGGAAGCCGGCCGCGAGCAGCCGGTCAGCCAGGTCGGCTGGCTGGTCGTAGTCGTACAGCTTCCACTCGAACGCGCGGTCCAGCCGGGAGAAGAAGGCCACCTGGGCCGCGATCGCGGCGTCGGCAGTGTCCGCGGTCAGCTCGCTCCAGGTGACGCAAGATGCGCCGCTGTCCGGCGCAGCCACCCAGCGGGTTACGTTCCCGTCCTGCTCGGAAAGGCCTCCGGCGGAGTCAGGCCCGAGCCGCTTGCGGATCTGGCCGTTGTAGGCGGCGAGCACCTGCGCGGTATCCATCAGCGCAGGTCATCACGACCTGGCTGGCCGGCGCAACCCAGGTACGCTATGACGGTGTCAGACCAGTCAGCGCAGACTGTCACGTTTGCGATCATCGGCACCGGCTTCGCCGGCCTGGGCGCCGCGATCAAGCTGCTGCAGGCCGGCCACGACGACCTGGTCGTGCTCGAGCGTGCCGACGAGGTGGGCGGGACCTGGCGGGACAACACCTACCCAGGCTGCCGCTGCGACGTCCAGTCGAACCTGTACTCGTTCTCGTTCGCGGCCAAGCCGGACTGGAGCGAGACCTTCCCCTCGCAGCCGGAGTTGCGCGGCTACCTGCGCGAGGTTGCGGCTCAGTACGGGGTGCTGCCGCACGTCAGGTTCGGGCACGAGGTCAGCAAGGCGGTTTGGCAGGGAACGGCGGAGCGCTGGCTGATCAGCACGAGCAAGGGCGATGTCGCCGCCCGCTACCTGATCGCGGGGGTCGGCGCGCTGGTCGAGCCGTCGCTGCCGGACATCGCCGGCATCGAGACCTTCACCGGGACGATCATGCACTCGGCGCGGTGGGACAACGGCTGGCAGGCGGCGGGCCGGCGGGTCGCGGTGGTGGGCACCGGCGCGTCGGCGATCCAGATCGTGCCGTCCATCCAGCCGGCCGTCGAGCACGTGACGGTCTTCCAGCGCACCGCGCCGTTCGTGGTCCCGCACACCAACAAGCCGGTCAGCGGCCGGCGCAAGCGGCTGTACGCGGCGGTGCCCGCCACCCAGCGGATGTCCAGGGTGACCAACTACTGGCTGCGCGAGCTGCTGGCGATCGGCTTCATCAAGCGGCCGAAGATCCTGAAGCGGGCCGAGGCCGTCTGGCGGCGGCACATGGAAGGCGCGATCACCGACCCGGCCACCAGGCGGCAGCTCACGCCGAGCTACGACATGGGCTGCAAGCGGGTGCTGCCGTCCAACGACTTCTACCCGGCGCTGGCCGAGCCGAATGCGGAGCTGGTCACCGAGAAGATCATCGAGTTCCGGCCGGACGCGCTGGTCACCGCGGACGGCGCGGTGCACCAGGTGGACACGGTGATCCTGGCGACCGGGTTCCACGTCACCGACAACCCGATGTTCGGGCTGATCACCGGCCGGGACGGGCGCACCCTGGCGGACGCGTTCGGCGAGACCTACCTGGGCACCGTGGTGCCAGGCTTCCCGAACTATTTCCAGCTCACCGGCGCCAACACCGGCCTCGGCCACTCCTCCATGCTGCTCATGATCGAGAGCCAGCTGCGCTACATCATCGACGCGGTCAGCAAGGTCGAGGCGGCCGGCGGCGGCCCGTTCGAGGTGCGGCCAGAGGTGGCAGCCGCGTACAACGCCGAGCTGCAGCGCAAGCTGCCGCGCACGGTCTGGGGCTCAGGCTGCTCGAGCTGGTACCTGAACAGCCAGGGCAAGAACCTCACGCTCTGGCCCGGCTTCACCTTCGACTTCCGGCACCGCACCAGGCGGTTCAAGCCGGCCGAATTCAGCATCGGCGAGTCCTAGCGCCGGGCCTGGGGCTGGCTGGTCGGCGCTGCCGCGCCGTGACTCGTCATCCAGCCGCGCCGGTGACCCGTCATTATGCTGAGACCGCCACGGCAGGCCGGCGGTCGTGCCTGCGGGGCAGGCGGGCCGGCGAACCAGGTGCTGGAGGTGCGGTGAGCGAGGAGGCCGTCGGCGGCGGGCTCGCGCCTGGCACGCTGATCGGCGGTTACCGGATCGACAGGCGGCTCGGCCGCGGCGGCATGGCGGTGGTGTACCGCGCGCACGAGGACCGGCTGGGCCGGCTGGTCGCGCTGAAGGTGCTGGCTGCCGACCTCGCCGACGACCCCGAGTTCAGGCAGCGGTTCGTGCGCGAGTCGTTCGCCGCGGCGGCCGTCGATGACCCGCACATCATCCCGGTGTTCAACGCCGGCGAGTCCGGTGACTTGCTGTACATCGCGATGCGCTACGTCCAGGGCGGCGATGTCGCCAGGCTGCTGCGGCAGGAAGGCAGGCTGCCGCCGGAGCGCGCGGTCGAGATCGTCGCGCAGGTTGCCTCGGCGCTGGACGCGGCGCACCGGCACGGGCTGGTGCACAGGGACGTCAAGCCGAGCAACATGCTGCTGGACACCGCAGCCGGCGAGGGCAGGCCCGATCACGTGTACCTGGCCGACTTCGGGCTGAGTAAGCACGAGCTGACCTCGGCCAAGATCACCGCCACCGGGCAGTTCCTCGGCACCCTGGACTACATCGCGCCCGAGCAGATCGAGGGCCAGCACGTCGACGGGCGCACCGACCAGTACGCGCTCGCCTGCGCCGCGTTCGAGCTGCTGACCGGCGACCCGCCGTTCCACCGTGACCACGCGATCGCCGTCATCAACGCCCAGCTGAACGAGCCGCCGCCCAGGGCGTCGGCCCGCAGGCCTGAGCTGCCGGCCGCGCTTGACGCGATCCTGTCAAGGGCGATGGCCAAGTCGCTGGTGGAGCGGTACCGGACCTGCGGCGGGTTCGCCGCGGCGCTCGCGGGGGCGGTCGGCGTGCACCCGGCCGGAGTCGTGCTCGGCCCGGCGACGCCGGCTTCGCCGACCCGTCCGGTGGACACCCCGCTGCGCGCACAGGTGCCGCCACAG
>JASHQL010000089.1 GCA_030039155.1 Streptosporangiaceae bacterium
GCCGGGCGGGCAGGCTACGGCATCCTGCTGCTGCCGGCCAGGCCGGTGCCGGCGCCGGCCGCCGGGCTGTCCGCGGCAGCTGCCGACCTGCCCAGGGCAACGCTCAACGACCTGCTGATCACGGCGCTGGCCGTCACGATCGCGGACTGGAACGCCGAGCACGGCAAGCCGGAACGCGCAATCAAGATCACGATGCCGGTGAACGCCAGGCGGCCAGACCAGCGCACGGCGGCTGGCAATCTGTCCAGGCTCGTCACGGTGACAACCTGGCCGGCCGGCGGGCCCGCGGCCGCGTTGCTGGCCGACGTCACCAGGCAGACCCGGCTCGGCCGGAGCCAGCCTGGCCCGCAGGTAGGCGGCGGCCTGCGTCGGCTGGCCGGCGCCTGGTGCCCGGCCGGCCTGAAGCGGCTGCTGGTCCGGGCTGCGCTCAGCACCGTGGGCCCGCTGATCTGCGATACGGCGATGCTGAGCAATCTGGGTAACGTCCTTGATCCGCCCTGGCTCGGGGCCGGCCAGGTCACCGCGATGGCGTTCTCCACCTCCGCGCACATGCCGCGCGGCCTGTCGGTGGCCGCGATCACCGTCGACGGCCGGCTGCAACTCGCGCTGCGCTACCGGTACGCGCTGCTCGATCAGGCGGCCGCCGCCAGGTTCGCGGCGAGCCTGGACGCGAACCTCAGCGGGCTCACCGCCGTACCTGAAGGCATGCAGGAAGCAGGCCGAGCGCTTGCTGCACCGCCGGCCCAAAGTGACTGAGCCGAACCGGCCCGATCTGATAGGAAAAGCCTGTGTCGCTGGAAAGTGCGCTGCTCAAGATCCTGGCCTGCCCGATCGACAAGGGCGCGCTGCTGTACTTCGACGACGAGGCGATTCTCTACAACCCGAGGCTGCGCCGCCGGTACCGGATCGCCGACGGCATCCCGGTGATGCTCGCGCACCGGGCCGAGCCGGTCGGCGACGCCGAGCACGCCCGGCTGGTCGGGCTGGCCGACGCGGGCGCCGCGGCGCGCACCCTGGTCTAGCCGCGAGCTAGCCGGCCGGCGACAGCCCGGAGGCCGGCGCCGACTGCGAGGCGGCCGCGTAGATGCCGGCCTGCGCGTCGCTCAGGCAGACGTTCGGCAGCGCCGGGCCCTGGATCTTGATCTGCGACACGCTGCCGGTGACCGGCAGGTAGGCGCTGTGCAGGCCGGCCTGCACGGCGAAGCTGCGTACCTGGGTGCCGAAGGTGACTGTCAGCGCCTGGCCGGCCGCCGCTGGCCCGGCGAGATAGGCAAGCCGCAGCGCCGTGGTACCAGGCCCTGACGGGTACCAGAACTTGATCACGGCCTTGTCGTCGTGCTCGTACCGGCAGCTGCGGCCCTTTGCCAGCGGCAGGCTGCGGGCCCTGCCGTAGATCTTGGCCGGCTGCAGCGTCCCGTTCGCGGCGAAGACCATCAGGTGCGCGATCGTGCCGTCCGGGTGCTTGGTCCAGATCACCTTGTGCGCCGCTGACGTGCTGGCAAGCGGACCGAGCGCCTCTGACTCCAGCGCGTACTTGCCGTAGAACAGGGTCTCCATCAGGTACTGCGGCACGTTCTCGTTCACGATCACGGTGCCGCTCGGCACGGTGGCAAGCGATGCCCTGGCGTTGGCCAGGTAGACCCTGGCGTATGCGCTGCTGGTGGAGTCCAGGTACGACTGCACCGACCAGATCGAGCCGACGACGAACACGGTCATCAGGGCAGCGGCCACGATCTTCCACGGGCCAGCGCCGAAGAACTCCCGCCGCCGTCCGCTCCCGGCCGGCCCGTCCCGGCCGCCTGGCTGCTCGGCGCCGCGCAGCACCGGCCAGAAGGCCAGCGCCACGCAGATCGCGAGCACCGGCACCGCGTCCGCTACATAGCGCGTCTCCAGCCCGAACACCTGGGCATTCACCGGGTTCTTCAGCCGGCCGATGAGCACCGGCACGATGTCGGCGATCAGCACCCAGCCGCCCAGGATCGCCCAGGCGCGCCACGCCCTGACCCTGGTCAGCACGCTGCCGACGATGATCAGCAGCACCAGCGCGACGGCAAGCCAGGACAGCGTGTTCGACGGCGCTGAGTAGGCGTACGCCGGGTCGGAGGACGGGTACCACTTCCACGGCCCGCCGAGTACGCCGGGCAGGAAGGTGTCCTTCAGCAGCTCGCCGATGAAGATCAGCATGCTGTGCGCCGATCCGGGCAGCGACGGCGGGACCGTCGAGGAGGCCAGCGTCTGCAGCAGCAGCGCGATGTAGGCAACCGCGATGCCGAGGTACAGCAGCCAGGCCTTCCAGAACCAGCGAAGCGCCCGCCCGAGGCACACGCCGAGCCTGCCCTCGACCAGGAATCCCGCCGTGACGCCGAACAGCAGCAGCGGGATGACCACTGCCTTCTCGAAGAACACTAGCCCGGCCACCAGCCAGCAGGCGGCCGCCACCGCGTGCCGGAACTTGCCGGTCCGCACGTAGTGGATGTGCGCGGTCAGCGAAAGGAAGATCGCCGCCTGCAGCGGCAGCGACTCGATGGCCGAGGTCCACCAGCCATCGTCGGGGAAGGTGAGCGGCGTCAGCAGGTACAGGCTGAGCGGGATCAGGATGGCCGGCCGGTTGCCGATCAGCGTGCGCAGCAGCCGCCAGGCGGCCAGGCTGGCGACGGCGATCATGAACAGGGTCAGGGCCGAGGCAGCGCCCCAGTTGTACAGGGCGATCCTGCCCATCACCCAGGTGATCGCCAGCACGCCGGGGTGCAGGTGGCCGGAGCCGACGTAGGACAGGTACTTCCAGTCGAACGGGCTCTGCAAGCCCAGCTCGGTGAAGTGGAAGTCGTCCTGGCGGAAGTAGAAGTGATTGAGGAACAGGCCCTTCCAGATCAGCTGGGCCAGAATCAGCGCCAAGGCGGCGATCGTGACGCGGTGCCGCCTGAACCTGCTGGCCAGCTCGGTAACACTGACGACCGGCTCGTCGTCGTCCTGGTAGACCAGCTCACGGCCGCCTCCGCGGGGCGCTATTGCGCGAGGAGGAACCGGCTCAATCTCGCTCACAGCGCGAAGCATAATGCCCAAGTGCCGCTTATTACGCTGAAAGTGACCTGATGGGTCGCTCCACGTAGATACCGGCAAAACTAGCGCGGATAACCCGATCCAGGCGGCTCGGCGGTGTCCGGGGTGAGCAGGCCGGCCTCGGCGTCGCCGGCGCAGAAGCCGAAGCCGCTCACCCCGGAGATGACCACCGCCGATGCACTGCCGTGCACGCTGAGATACACGCTGTGCAGGCCGGCCCGCACCGGCACGGTCAGCTGCTGGCTCCCGTAGCCGATCGTGACCGGTTGGCCCGCTTCCGCCTTGCTGGCGAGGTAACCAACCCGCAGCACCGCGGACCAGGCAGGGGTGGGCGCCGCGAAGCTGACCGTCAGCGTGCTGACTCCGGGCCGTAGGCAGCCCTGTCCGGCGGGGAACGACAAGCTCCTGCCGCCGGCCACGATCGCCCGGTACAGTCGCCCATCCGGGCCGAAGATCAGCAGCTTGTCGATGGTGCCGGTGGGCCTGGCGGTGACCCAGATGATCTTCTTCGGGCCGGCTGCCAGCGGGCCGAGCACCGCCTCGGCATCGGCCGCACGGCCGAACAGGCCGCTCATCACGGCGGACGGCACCGGCTCGTTGACCACCTGGGTGCCGGCCGGTGCCTGCGCGAGCGCGGCTTTGGCGTTGCCGATGTAGACACGCTGCACGACGCTGCTGGTGTCGGCGACATAGGTGTGCACCGACCACAGCGAGCTGCCTGCGATCACGCCGACGGCGACGGCCGCGACCGGCCGCAAGGCCCGCGGGTAGAACTCCCGCCACTGCCGTGCAGGCTGGCCTGGCTCTCCCGCTGGCTGATCAGGCCCCGCGGCAGCACCGGCACCGATCAGCCGCCGGGCCGGGCTGACCGGCCAGAAGGCCAGGCCCACCGCGATCGCCAGCACCGCGGCCGCATCCGCGACGTACTGGGTGTCAAGCGCGAGCAGCGCGGCGGGCGCTGAGCCAAGCCCGAGCAGCGCAGGCAGCAGGTCGGCGAGGGTGATCCAGCCGGCCAGGATCACCCAGGCCCGCCAGGCGCGCCTCCTGACCAGCACGCTGCCGGCGACGATCAGCAGCACGATCACCACGCAGGCCCAGGCGAGCGCCGAAGGCGGCGCCGCGTAGGCGTAGCTCCTGTCGGGAGCCGGGTACCAGCGCCACGGCCCGCCGAGGATGCCGGGCAGGATGCTCAGCCGCAGCGCGTCGCCGATGAAGACGCCGGCCGACTGCCAGGAGGCAGGCGCCAGCCGCAGGCCGGCCGCCGCCAGCACGCCGAGGTATGCCGCCGCGACGGCCAGGTACAGCACCCAGCCCCGCCACAACCGCACTGCGGCTTGCCTGCCGGCCTGGCGCAGCGGCCCGCGGGCCAGGAACCCGGCCGTCACCGCGTACAGCAGCAGCGGGATCAGCGCCGCCTTGGCGGAGAAGACCAGCCCGAAGGCCAGCCAGGCAGCGGCCGCGATCGCGTGCCAGAACCTGCGGCTGGCCGCATAGCGGACATGCGCGGTCAGCGTCATGAAGATCGCCAGCTGCACCGGCAGCGTCCGGATGGCGACCAGCCACCAGCCATCGCCGGGGAAGGCCAGCGGTGCGAACAGGTACAGGGCGAGCGGGATCACGATGGCCGGCCGGTTGCCGAGCAGTGTCCTGAGCAGGCGCCATGCCGCGAGGCTCGCCGCGGCGCTGAGCACGAGCAGCAGCGCCGCGGCCGGCAGCCAGTCGTACAGCCCGATCCTGGCCAGCAGCCACGCCGCTGCCGCCGCGCCCGGCGACAAGTGACCGGCGCCTTCGGCCGTCAGGTATGCCCAGCCGAATCCGCTCTTCAACGCCGTGCCGAAGTACTGGTAGTCCTGCTGCCTGAAGAAGAAATGGCCGAGGAACAGTCCCTTGATGATCAGCTGAGCGATGACCAGCAGCGCGCAGGCCAGGCTGATCGCGTGCCTCCGCAGCACCAAGGCAAGCTCAGACCAGCCGAAGATGCCGCGATCTTCCTGATCCGGGGGGTCATCGCTGCTGGTATAGCTGCTCCGCGGCGCGACGAATCGCCGCGGCGACGGCTCGATCTCCCCCACGGCCAAATCCTAAAGGCCACAATGGATGAACAGGAAGAAACCCGGCGAGTCGGATAACTCACGGTAGCGGTCAGCGCGCCTGCGGCAGCTGCTCGATCTCGACCTCAGGCAGCAGCCGCTCGTAGGCCTCGAGGTCGAGACCGCCGTGCTCAGGCCAGGCGGCGGTCATCGCCACCGCATGCGCGAGCGCGTCGGGCCAGGACCAGGCCAGCGCGATGCCCGGCACCAGCCCGGCGACCAGCGCATCGAGCCCGGCTCGCGATCCGGTGCCGAACCCTGGCCCGTTCAGCCAGGCCCGCCACCGCTGGCCGGCGGTCAGCACCAGCACCTCTGCGGGGCCGGGAACGGCCACCGCACCGACCCCGGCGGCCAGCAGCGCGGTCGCCTCCGCGAGCTGGCCGGCGGCATCGGCCGCGCCGGAGTCGGTGGCGATGTCGGGGATGACCATGGCCGGCCGCCGGGCCGCGCCGTACCGCATCACGCTGCCGCCGGCGTTCAGCAGCACCGGCACGCCAGCCTCCGTCGCATAGCTGACCAGAGAGGCGTAGGTCTCGGCCGGCAGCCCGGCGGGCAGGCTGCCGGACAGCAGCACGGCGGCTGCGCCATCGAGCAGCGAGCGGTAGTCGGCGGCCAGCCTGCCGAGCTCCTCGGTGGTGATGTACGGGGCAGGCTCGCGCAGCCTGGTCACCGTGCCGGCCGCCAGGTCGCGCACCAGCAGCACCCGCCGCGACTCCGCGGCTATCGGCGTGAACTGGGTGGCCACGCCGGACCTGGCCAGGTCGGCCCTGATCAGCTCGCCGGCCTGGCCGCCGGTCAGCCCGGCGGCAACGACCTCGTGGCCGAACATCTGCAGCACCTTGGCCACCGCCAGGCCCCGCCCGCCCGCCAAATGGCTGACCTGGGAGATCTCGTTCACCGAGCCGGGCAGGAATCGCGCAGTGCGGTACTCGACCTGCAGCGCCGGGTTCAGTGTGACGGTGACGATCACCCGGCTACCTCGGCTGCCAGCAGCGCGCCCAGCTCCCAGCACGCAGCCAGATCGGCTTTGCCAGGCGTCGCGGTCACCCGCACCGGGGGCCTGACCTGCCGCCAGGCGAGGCCCGTCGTGATCGACTCCACCGCGCGAACGGCCCCGCCCGTGTCGCTGCCGCCGTGGACGTACAGCCCGTAGGGCCGTCGCCTGGTTGCCTCCAGGCAGGGGTAGTAGATGCGGTCGAAGAAGTGCTTGAGCGCACCCGAGATGTAGCCAAGGTTGGCTGGGGTGCCGAGCAGGTACCCGTCCGCCGAGAGCACGTCGACCTCGCTGGCTGTTAACGCCGGCCGGACCAGTACGTCCACGCCTTCGACCTCATCGGTTCGCGCGCCGTCCAAGGCCGCCTCGAACATCGCCTGGAGGCTCGGGGATGGCGTGTGATGGACGATCAGCAGTGTCGGCATGACTATGAAGCCTAGGCAGGGCTGCGCTCAAGGTAGCTCTCGATGTCACGGACCCGGAACGCAACGCGCGGCCGACGTTGTGCGGGCATAATCAGGCTAGCGCCAAGGGTTCGTCCCGCCATGTCCATCAGGCGAAGCCGGTCAGGCATCGCCCTCCTCACAACGAGGACAACGATGGCATGGTTGCGGGATCTCCTCGAAGTAGCCGTAGTTGTCGGCAGCGTCAGCGTTCCGCGTGGCCTTGCCTGGATCGTGGCCCTCTTCGGCAGTGACAAGTACAGCGAGCGCGCCATGCGCCTGTTGCGCCGGCCGCCCCTGCAGGGCACAAAGAAGCCGTGAGCCCTGGCGGTTTGGCCCTACGGAGCGAGCATCAGCTCCTGGCCGACGGCGCATCCGTGCCGGTCAGCCAGGCAGCTTGACATAGGAGAGACGCGTGCGCAAGTCAGCCACCGTCGCGGTCAGCGTCCTGCTCGACGTCTGCGGCGTGCTGGCGTTCGTGGCGATCGGCAGGCATACCCATCACCACGGTGACTCGCTGGCCGGCATCTGGCACACCGCCTGGCCGTTCCTGGCCGGCCTGGCCATCGGCACTGCGGCGGCGCGCGGCTGGCGGCGGCCGGTCGCGATCGTGTCGGCCGGGCTCGGCGCCTGGCTCGGCGCCGCGGTCGCGGGCATGATCCTCCGCGTGCTGGCCGGCCAGGGCACGGCGGCCGCGTTCATCGGGGTCACGCTGGCGTTCCTGGCGCTGTTCCTGCTCGGCTGGCGGGTCGTGGCCGGCATCGTGCTGACCCGGCAGCGCGCGGCAAGCTAGCGGCCGGGCCTGGCGTACTGCCAGGCCCGGCCAACCCGCGGCTGGTGCTAACGAACCAGTTCGATCCGGTCCAGTTCGGTGCCGTCCTCGGCGAGGCCGCGGACCAGCAGCGAGCCACCCTGACGCCAGTTCGGCTGGCTGTCGACCACCAGCAGGCAGTATCCGGTGTAGCGCACCCGCGACCAGCTCACGGTCTCGCTGGTCGTGGTCCCGCCTGGCTCGTTGATGTAGGTCGAGACCGAACTGATGTTGTCGACGTTGCCCTCGTAGCTGTCCGCGGCGGAGAAGGCGTACAGGCTCTTGCCGGCGCCGCCGGCCGTGATGTACGTGGTGCCGTCGGTCGCCGGATGCACCGTCGCCCCGATCGGCGCCGGGTTGGTCACCGTGCCGCCGCGCAGCGGGTCGGTGCGCTCGTAGATGTGGTTGTGGCCGTTGATCACCAGGTCCACCTGGTACTGGTCGAACAGCGGCACGAAGTACTGCTCCACGCCGCCTTCGCAGCCGTGCGTCGTGCAGGTGCAGTAGGCGCAGTGATGGAAGTAGGCGACGATGAAGTCGACCTGCGGATTCGCCCGCAGCGACGCCAGCGTGCTGTTCAGCCACGTCACCTGCGCCCCGTCGGAGTAGCCGAGGTTCGCCGGGATCTCATAGGACACGTCGTTGGCATCCAGGCTGACGACGCCCACGTTCCCGTAAATGAATGAGTAATAGACCGGAGGCTGGGCGGACGAGGTGGCCGGGAAGTCGAACCTGGCGTACTGGCCGCCATACCCGTCCGGTGTGTACCACGGCTCCATCTCGTGGTTGCCGATCGCCACCTGCCACGGGATGGAGCCGGCCGCCGGCTCCACCTCGGTGAAGAAGGCGTCCCACACCCGCGGGTCGTAGGGATCGGTCAGCACCCCGTCGCCGCCGTTCTCGGCGTAGGAGATGTCGCCGGCGTGCAGGTGGAAGGCCGGGTTCTGGGTGCGCACCTGGGTGGCCGTGCCGACCGCGTCGTAGCTGACGCCCTGGTCGCCGAATGCGGTGAAGGTGAAGGGGTTCCGGCCACGCTGCGCGGTGGTGAAGCTGCCGAGCGAGGCCACGTCCCAGCCCTGGTGCCCCACGCTGTAGTAGTAGGTCTGGCCTGGCTGCAGGCCGCTGACCGTGGCGTGCAGGTAGTACTGCTCGATGGTGCTCGGCGCGTGCGGAGACACCGAGTCGACCGGCGTCACGATGCTCGCCAGCGTGCTGAGGGTACGGACCTCGGCGGGGATCTGGTGGCCCAGGTTGTCGGGGGAATCGCCGATCCTGAGGAACGGGTTGCTGACCGCGCCCGCCACCTGCCAGGCAATCGACATCTGGCTGGTCGGGTCGGCGCCGTAGGCGATGTGTCGGCCGAACGGGGCAAGGTAGCTGCCGCCTGGACTCGCCGCCCTGACCAGCAGCGACGGAGCGGCTCGCCGGCTGGAGCCGGCGGTGGCCGCAGCGGCGTTGCCGGCCAGCAGCGCTGGCCCGGCGATGGCGGCCCCGGCACCTACCATGCCGCCGCGCAGCAGCGCGCGGCGGGAGGTAGCGCGGCGGAACCAGTCGTGCTGCTCAGCGAGGCTGAGACGGCTGGCCTGTTCAGGCGTCATCCGAGAAGCTGTCATAACGCGCAAGTTACGGATTCGCCCTGAACAGGAACACTCACCGCTGGTGAACGGCAGTGAAACCAACCGGAAATATGGCCTTGATCTCCGCAGGCGGTAAGCGCCGCGGCCGCTGCCTGCCGCCGGACGAGCTGACCGGGTCTGACGGCTGCTGACCGGCTTGCGCCGCTGCTGGCGCGTACTGCTCGCGCGCCGAGGCCGGGCGGGCAGCGGGCACCTGAGCCGACGGCTCGGCATCCGGTCGCGGCATGAGCTGCCGTCCGCCACCCTGCGCGCTGAACGAGCCGCCTGACACATCACCAGGCGGCCGGTTGGACTTGTGCTTGTACAGCGGGTGCGCGTCCGCCCGGTACACCATGAACAGCCAGAACGCCAGTGCGATCGCCGCGATGATCGGAGTCACGATGGCTGCCGTCGTCATGTTGGACATGCCTCATCACCCCCTGGCGTAGCCGTACCCGCCAGGGACGTTCAGTACCCAGCCAGTCACGCTATGTGGTAGCCGGCGGTCAAGTCCGACCCTTGCGCCCGGCAAAGGGCCAGATTTAGACTGAACATTCAGTCAACCGCGTGAGGAGCGCGATACGCATGGCCACCACATCGGCCAGTACCAAAGAGATCAGCACCGTCCCAGCCGGCATCGGCACGAGTGCATACCAGGACGAAGCGCCAACCCCCCGCAGGTCACTGGCGTCGATCATCGAAGAGCAAGAGGACATCTTCGTGCGGCGGCAGCCAGAATCGCGCAGGCTGGCCAGCGCGGCCGGCCAGTCGCTGGCCGGCGGGGTGGTGTCCAACTGGCAGATCACCAGGCCACAGCCGGTCTGGCTGAGCCACGGGCTCGGCTCCAAGCTCTACGACGTCGACGGCAACGAGTACGTCGACCTGCACGGCGGCTACGGCGTCAGCCTGGCGGGCCACGGTCACCCGGCCATGGTCGAGGCGGTCAGGAGCCAGGTGGCGCTCGGCACGCATTTCGCCCAGCCGACCAGGGCCGCGCTCACCGTCGCGCAGGAACTGACCAGGCGGTTCAGCCTGCCGCAGTGGCGCTTCGGCAACTCGGGCACCGAGGCCACCATGGACGCGGTGCACCTCATGCGGGCGATCACCGGCCGCGACTACATCATCAAGGTCGAGGGCTGCTACCACGGCCACCACGACTCCGTGCAGGTCTCGGTCTGCCCGGACGCCGAGGACGTCGGCCCGGCCGACCGGCCGGCCCAGGTGCCCTCGAGCAGCGGCATCCCGCAGGCCATCATGGACCTGACGCTGGTCGTCGGCTTCAACGACCTGGCCGCGGTGCGGCAGCTGCTGGCCGAGTATCCGGGCCAGATCGCCGGGATGATCCTCGAGCCGATCATGATGAACGCCGGCATCATCCTGCCGGAGCCTGGCTACCTCGCCGGGCTGCGTGACCTGCTGCACGCAGAAGGCGCGCTGCTCGCGTTCGACGAGGTCAAGACCGGCCTCACCGCCGGGCCCGGCGGCGCGACCGGCTTCACCGGCGTCACCCCTGACATCGTCTGCCTGGCCAAGGCCATCGGCGGCGGCGTGGCAGCGGCGGCGGTCGGCGGCACCACCGAGGTGATGGGCCACGTCGCCGACGGGACCTATGAGCAGGTCGGCACGTTCAACGGGAACCCGCTGGCGATGGCCGCCTGCCGGGCGATGCTGTGCGAGGTGGCGACGCCCGAGGCCTACCAGCGGATCGAGCGGCTGCGGCTGCGTGCCGTGGACGGCCTGGAGCGGGCAATCGCCGGCAATCACCTGGACGCCCACGTGGTCTCGGTGGGCGCGAAGGGCTGCGTGGTGTTCTCCACCGAGCCGGTCCGTAACTTCCGCGGCTTCCTCGGCATTCAGGACGACTACAGCAATGCGCACTGGCTGTTCCAGCACAACGGCGGGGTCTTCCTGCCGCCCTGGGGCAAGATCGAGCAGTGGCTGATCTCGGTCCAGCATGACGAGTCCGACATCGACAAGTTTGTCGCGAACTTCGCTACATTCGCTGCCGCTGTGGGGCAATAATCCCGTTGTTACCTTGAAGGCCTTGCGGAATCGCCGACCTCGCGGTAGTCCTAAGCAGAAGCATTTCCTCCTGACCGAACGTTCAGTCAAGAGCCGATAAAGAGGCGGCGATAGATGCACCCACGCGAGGGCTGGCAGCCTGACGGAACTCGCCGCCGTACCGGCCTGTCCCGCCGCGCCGCGCTCAAGGGCGGCGCGGCGGCGGCCTTGCTCGCAGGCGGCGGCGGATCGCTGCTCAGCGCCTGCGCGCCGTACCTGACCGGGAGCCAGAAGGTACCGCTGCCCAGGCCGTACCGGCCGGTGCGCTGGCCGACCAACGGCAGGAAGCCGATCGCCAGCGGCCTGCCACCGGAAACCGGCGCCACCCTGCAGATCTACAACTGGGTGGCCTATGTCAACCAGGCCTGCCTGAACAACTTCGCCAAGAAGTACAACTGCAAGGTCGAGGTGACCACGTTCAACACCATGGACGAGGCGCTGTCAAAGCTCCGCAGCGGGCTGAAATTCGACGTGTTCATGGGCGTCACCGTGGACGTGCTCGGCCAGCTCATCGAGTCTGAGCTGATCCAGCCGCTCAACCACAGTTACATCCCGAACATCAGCCAGGCCTGGCCGGACTTCTCGTCGCTGCCGAACAGCCCGTTCTACGACGTCGGCTGGCAGTTCACCGTGCCGTACACGATCTATACGACCGGGATTTCCTGGCGGAAGGACTACGTGCACGAGAACCCGCAGTCCTTCAAGAACCCGTGGCGTGACATGTTCTTCCAGCCCAAGTACAAGGGCAAGATCGCGATACTCGATGACTATCGCGAGGGCATCAGCCTCGGCCTGATGATGAACAACATCTACGACCTGAACACCACCAGCCAGAGCCAGATCGACCTGTCCAGGCGCACCCTGCTCGACCTGGCGAACGTGGTCGACATGCACATCGACAACAACGACTACACCGAGATACCCGACGGCCAGACCTGGATCCACCACGCCTGGTCCGGCGACATGGCGGCGGCCGCTTACTACATGCCGAAAGGCGTCCCGGTCGACGTGGTCGGCTACTGGTTCCCCAAGGACGGCAAGGGGCCGGTGGCGAACGACACGCTCACCGTGCTCAGCTCGGCGACCAACCCGGTGCTCGGGCACCTGTTCCTGAACTACATGCTCGACCTGCCCAACGCGCTGGAGAACATCAGCTACAACGGCTACATGCAGCCGATCGAGGGCGTGACGCCGCAGAAGCTGGTGCAGGAGAAGATCTTGCCGCCGAGCCTGATGAGCACGGTCGTGTTGCCGTCCTACTTCCGCCGCGGCCTCGGCGAACTGCAGCTTCCCGTCGACGCCGACGCGCTCTGGCAGCAGGCCTGGCTCGTCGTCAGCAACGGGATGTAGCGATGGCCATTCACCCGCCGCAGGAGCAGGAGCGCAGCCAGGTCAGCGTTCCGCCGCCGCCGAAGAAGTCGGTGTCACCGCAGTCCAAGGTGTTCTGGATCCTGCTGGCGATGCCCGGCATCATCTGGCTGGCAGTGCTGTTCATCGTGCCGTTCTACGCGATGCTGGCGATCGGCGAGGGCAAGCTGAACCGGCTGTTCGAGGAGCCGGTCGCGGTCTACAACCCGTTCGAGTGGAGCTCGGCGAACCTCTCGCACGTGCTGCACGACCTGTTCGGCGCTGGCGCCTTCGCCGGGCCGGTGGCCTGGCGGACCATCTGGTACGTGGCGCTCGCGTCGGCGCTTTGCCTGATCATCGGGTACCCGGCCGCGTACTTCGTGGCCAGGTTCGCCGGCAAGCGCAAGGGCCTGTTCCTGATCCTGCTGATCGCGCCGTTCTGGATCAGCTACATGATGCGAATGCTGGCCTGGATCGACCTGCTGCAGACCGACGGCTACGTGAACAAGGTGCTCGGCTGGGTCGGGATCAGCGCGGTGGACTGGCTCGGCGGCCATTGGTACACGGTCATCCTCGGGCTGGTCTACGGCTACATCCCCTACCTGATCCTGGTGCTGTACGCCGGGCTCGACCGGATCGATCCGTCGCTGATCGAGGCGGGCCGCGACCTTGGGCTCAGCCGGGCCCGTACCTTCGTCAGGGTCACGGTGCCGCTGTCCAGGCAGCCGATCCTGACCGCCATGCTGATCACCGTGCTGCCGATGATCGGCGACTACTTCACCAACCAGCTGATGTCCGGCGCGCGGAACACCGCCATGATCGGCAACCTGATCGACGGCCAGCTCAGCACGCCTGGCCTGGCCGGCCAGGGCGCGATCCTGTCGCTCATCGTGCTGCTCGTGCTGATCGTGCCCATGATCTACTACGTGATCGCCACCAACCGCGCGTCACGGGAGGTGTCATGACTGAGGCAACCGAGCGCGGCGCGACCGCCGTCAGCGCGCGCTACGCGGTCATGTCCGAGGTGGCGGCCGGCGGTACCAGCCCGCGCGGGCTGCGGAACCCGTGGCGGCGGCCGGTGTTCCTGGAGGGCTTCACCTGGCTCTACCTGGTGTGGTCGCTGGTGCCGATCGCCATCGCGGTGCTGTTCTCCTTTAACAAGGGCAAGTCGATCAGCACCTACCAGGGACTGTCCACCACCTGGTACTGGGGCAAGAACATCTACTCGGTCTGGCGCTTCCCTGCCTACCACTCGGCCGTGTTCGAGACGCTCAAGCTGTCTGCCTACACCACGCTGATCGCGGTGCCGCTTGGCGTGGCGTTCGCGCTCGGCATCAACCGCTGGCGCAGCAAGGTGTCGGCGAGCTTCAACTTCGTGATGATCTTGTCCTTCGTGGTGCCTGAGCTGATCTTCGGCGTGGCCATGTTCTTCGTGTTCACCCAGCTGTTCAGGGGCATCGGCCTCGGCAACCTGGCCGAGGTCCTCGGGCTTGTCACCTGGAACGTCAGCTGGCCCGCCATCATCGTGCAGGCGCGGCTGGTCACCATCGGGAAGCAGTACGAGGAGGCGGCCGCCGACCTCGGCGCCACGCCGTTCCAGTCGATCAGGCGGGTGCTCGTCCCGCTGCTGATGCCGGCCATCTTCGCCAGCGCGATCCTGGTGTTCTCCAGCGTGATCGACGACTTCGTGGTGGTGGATCTGCTGTCGTCGAACTCGAGCAACACGCCGATGTCGGTGATCATCTACTCGACCCAGCACGGCGGCAACGGCCAGCCGGCCCTGAACGCGCTCGGCACGATCATGTTGCTGATGTCGTTCGTGGTGGCCGGACTCGGCTTCCTTGGGTACCGGCTGATGACCCGCGGCCAGCGCATTGACGGCCAGCAAGCGCTGGCCAGCATCGCCGGCGCGGATTGATGCGGCACAGGGAGTTACGCCAGGTCGGCGCGCATGACAGGCCGACGGACGATCATGCCGAGCTGCGCCGGCGCCTCGGCGCACTCCCTGACGGTCACCCCTCAGGACCCGACCAGCCGCTCCCGCTCACCGACGCGGAGTACGCCGAGCACGTCACCGAGGTCCGCGAGGGCCTAGCCGACGCAGACGCGGCCGGGCTCAGTGATCGCAGCCTGGAGCACGCCGAAGGGCAGATATGGTCACCCGACCGCGTGGCCATGCACATCTCGATCGTGACTGATCGGCTGGCCGGGGCAGCTTCGGTACCGCGCGACGGCAAGGCAATCATCGCCGGCGGCCTACCAGGATCTGGGAAGACGACGGTGCTGAGAGACCAGGCTGGCATCGACCTCTCCCAGTACCTGACGATCAATCCGGACGAAATCAAGGAGGAGATGGCTCGACGGGGCATGATCCCTGAGCTTGACGGGCTGTCCCCGATGGAGGCGTCCGATCTGGTGCATGAGGAGGCGTCTGCCATCGCCAAGCAGCTGGCTCGTAGGGCACTGGCGGAGGGCGTCAACGTCATCTGGGATGTCACCATGTCGTCGCTGGAATCCACCGAGGAGCGGATCTCGGCGTTACGGGCAGCGGGCTACCGCCGGGTTGAAGGTGTCTTCGTTGACATTCCGATCGAGGTGAGCGTCCGTCGCGCTGAGGCTCGGCACCGTGCAGATCATGAGGACTATCGGGCCGGAATCGGGCTTGGCGGCAGATACGTGCCGCCGGAAGTGATCAGATCGAAGGCGGACGCCGAGTGGGGCTGCAAGAACCGGCGGTTCTATGAAGCGGTCAAGGGCGGGCTCGATCGGGCATGCCGATACGACAATTCTGTCGATGGGCGTCCGGCCATCCTCGCCGAGGAAGTGAGCACCGAGTGAGCGAAGTCAGCGAGCTAATCGCCGAGCTGCACGAAGGCAAGATGACCCTCGACGCGGTGGCGAGTCGGTTCAGGGCGCGGTCATGGCCGCGTACCGGCGCGCCCAGGCCGTCGAGCTACCTTGACCTTGCCGAACAAGCGCAAGCCGACAGCCACCTCGAGGTCCCAGGC
>JASHQL010000090.1 GCA_030039155.1 Streptosporangiaceae bacterium
GCGTCCCGCTTGAGCTTCTGCAAGATGAACGCGCTGATCTGCTGCGCGGTGAACTTCTTGCCGTCGATGGACACCGTCCAGTCCGTGCCCATCTGCCGCTTCACCGACCGGATGGTCCGGTCCACGTTGGTCACTGCCTGACGCTTGGCGACCTCGCCGACCAGCACCTCGCCGTTCTTCGCGAACGCGACCACAGATGGCGTGGTCCGGGATCCCTCCGCGTTCGCGATCACTGTGGGCTCGCCGCCCTCCAGGACGGCCACGACGGAGTTGGTGGTCCCGAGGTCAATGCCTACCGCACGTGCCATGTTGTCTGTCCTTGTTTGTTCGATGTGGTAAAGATTGAGTCTGCCGCGCTCAAGCTTGCCATGCTGAGCACCAGTATGCAAATGACTTGAGTCACCTAGGCTCAAGTCTAGGCGGGCAGCTGCTATTCCCGCCCACCAAGATCCAGACCGGCATTTCATCGATTCTGGTTGCCCGAATGTGCGCTATGTCCGTTCCGTACCAGCGAGAATCGATGAAATGACCAGGTGATCTTCGGTCAGCCTGCCCAGTTGCCGGTCAGGTAGAGCAGGCCGATCGCGGCGCTGATCGGGATCGCCAGCGCGAGGTACAGCTGCCCGGTCCACGCCCGCCGCTTGGCCAGCACCGCCAGGCCGCACCAGACCGGCCAGAGCAGCAGCAGCGCCCTCGGCACCGACTCGTACCAGATCGAGGTGGCCAGCGCGGCGATGGTCAGCCCGCAGTAGGCAGCCTCCGACCAGCGCCGCCTGGTCAGCAGGATGACCGTGGTGAGCACCCCGGCAAGCACCGCGACGATCTCGAGCTGGAAAACGAAGTCGACGGGCGCGTTGAACTCGTGCTCGAACCCGGCCACCCAGGTGGTGTGGAAGGCCGAGATCGGATTGGTGAACTTGCGGTACCAGCCAGCCCGCTCGGCGTGCTGCCAGGCCAGCCAGTCGCCGGTGGTGGCCTTGAGGTAGAACTCGTACCCGGCGATCGGCAGCAGCGCGAGCGGGAACGCGGCGAGCCCGCGCCACCTGTCCTTGCCGCGCATCCTAAGGATGATCTCGATCAGCAGCGCAGCCAACAGGAAGAAGCCGTTGGTCCTGGTCAGGGTGGCGAACGCGGCGAGCAGCAGGGCGAGCTGCCAGCGGCCGCTGCGGATGGCCAGCCAGCAGCACAGCGCCAGCGCCAGGAACAGCGATTCGGCGTAGCCGACCGCGAGGAAGATGGCCGCAGGGGAGGCAACCAGGAACAGCACCGCCTGCTGGCCGGTGCCCTGCTGGTACTCGCGGTCGGCGATCCGGCCAAGCGCCACCATCGCGATGCCGCCGGCCACGAACGAGATCAGCAGGCCGGTGATCGTCCACTGCCTGACCAGCAGGTGCACCGCGGCAAGCGCGATCGGGAAGCCGGGCAGGAACGCGACCTGGTCAGGGATGTTGTGCGGGTACGGGGCGAAGTAGCCGTACTGCGCGATTGCCTGGAACCGCACCGCGTCCCACTGCTCCCACAGGCTGAGCCACGGCCTTGCCGCCTTCGAGGTGCCCTGCAGGATCCACATGGCCGGCCAGCTCAGCGCGAGCACCGCGGCCCTGGAGATCAGCCAGATCCGGAGCACGGCGAGATCGGCGGGCGTCAGCCGGCCAAGCAACCTGCTAGCCCAGCCCGGCCGCGGCTCGCCGCGCGACGCTGCCTTGACCTTGACGACTGCCATGCGCTCCTGCCCACGCCAGCGGGATATGCCGCGATGTATGAGCGTAACCGGAGGCGAGCCAACACCGGTGCCGCCGGTATGTTACTCACCAGCTAACACAGGAGGACAACCTTGGCGCTGCGGATCATTATCGGGCTCCTGCTGACGGTAGTCGCGGCCGCGATCGCCGGCCGCAGGCTCTGGTACCTGTACCGGCTCGCCCGCAGCGGCCAGCCGGCCCCCGAGCGGATCGAGGCGCTGAAGACCCACCCGGGCCGCGGCGCCGAGACTCAGCTGACCGAGGTGATCGGACAGCGGAAGCTGCTCAAGTGGTCGGTGCCCGGCATCGCGCACGCGCTGACCTTCTGGGGCTTCATCGTGCTGCTGCTGACGATCATCGAGGCCTATGGTGACCTGTTCAGCAAGCACTTCGCGATCCCGCTGATCGGCACCTGGGCCTGGGTTGGCTTCGCTGAAGACCTGTTCGCGGTCGGCGTGCTGGCCGGCATCGGCACGTTCGCGATCATCAGATTGCGCACCGATCCCAGGCGCGAAGGCCGCAGGTCGCGGTTCTCCGGCTCGCACACCGGCGCGGCCTGGCTGGTGCTGCTCGGCATTTTCGGAGTGATCGCGACCCTGCTGATCTACCGCGGCGCGCAGATCAACACCGGCGATTTCCCTTACCCGCACGGTGCGTTCGCCTCTCAGCTCGTCGGGCACTGGCTGCACCCGCTCGGCCGGTCCGCCAACTCGGGGATCGAGACCGCGTTCATCCTGGCCCAACTCGCGGTGATCCTCGGCTTCGGCATCTTCGTGACCTACTCCAAGCACCTGCACATCGCGATCGCGCCGGTCAACGTGCTGTTCTCCAGGCGGCCGAACGGCCTCGGCCCGCTGCAGCCGATGCGGTCCAACGGCAAGGTGCTCGACTTCGAGGAGGCCGACCCGGACACCGACGTGTTCGGGCTCGGCAAGATCGAGGACCTGAGCTGGAAGGGCATGCTCGACCTCGGCACCTGCACCGAGTGCGGCAGGTGCCAGTCGCAGTGCCCGGCATGGGCCACCGGCAAGCCGCTGTCGCCCAAGATGCTGATCCTCGACCTGCGCGACCATGCCTTCGCCAAGGCGCCGTACCTGCTGGCCGCCGACGGCGCGGCGCGCGACAAGCTGCCTGATTCGGTCAAATCGGAAGCGGAACGTCCGCTGGTCGGCGACTCGGCGGCAACCGGCGTGATCGATCCCGACGTGCTGTGGTCGTGCACCAACTGCGGCGCCTGCGTCGAGGAATGCCCGGTCGACATCGAGCACATCGACCACATCACCGGCATGCGCAGGTACCAGGTGCTGGTCGAGTCCGCGTTCCCGGCCGAGGCCGCGACGATGCTGAAGAACCTGGAGAACAAGGGCAACCCATGGGGCATGGGCGAGGCCAAGCGGGCCGAGTGGATCACCGAGCTCGACTTCGAGGTGCCGGTGATTCAGGACAAGATCCCTGCTAACACGGAGTACCTGTTCTGGGTCGGCTGCGCCGGCGCGCTGGAGGACCGCGCCAAGAAGACCACCAAGGCCATCGCGGAACTGCTGCACACCGCTGGCGTCAGCTTCGCGGTGCTCGGCCCGGCCGAGGCCTGCACCGGCGACCCGGCCAGGCGGATGGGCAACGAGTTCGTGTACAGCATGCTGGCCCAGCAGAACATCGAGACGCTGAACGAGGCGGGCGCCCGCAAGATCATCGCGAGCTGCCCGCACTGCTTCAACACCATCGCCAGGGAGTACCCGCAGCTCGGCGGCGACTACGAGGTGATCCATCACACCCAGCTGCTGGCCAGGCTGGTCGAGGAAGGGAAGCTCAAGCCGGTCAACCCGATCGAGGAGAAGATCACCTATCACGACCCCTGCTTCCTCGGCCGGCACAACCGGGTGTTCACCCCGCCGCGGGAGATCATGGAGCAGGTTCCCGGCGTCAAGGCGCAGGAGATGCACCGGTGCAAGGAGCGCGGGTTCTGCTGCGGGGCCGGCGGCGCGCGGATGTGGATGGAGGAGCGGATCGGCAAGCGGATCAACACCGAGCGGATCGACGAGGCGCTCGGCACCGACCCGGACACGATCTCGACCGGCTGCCCGTTCTGCCTGGTCATGCTCGGCGACGCGGTCAGCGCCAAGAAGGGGTCTGGCGAGGCCAAGGAGTCACTCGAGGTGGTCGACGTGGCCCAGCTGCTGGTCAGGTCCGTGCGCCCAGCTAACCCGGAGGGCTAACCCTGGAGTCCCGGCGGGCCGAGTCGTTCAGCGACGGCGTATTCGCCGTCGCGATCACCGTGCTGGTCTTCAACCTGCTCAAGATCGGCGCAAGCCCGTCCCGCGACCTGGCCGACACGCTGGTCCGCGCCTGGCCCTCCTACACCGCCTACGTGGTGAGCTTCATGACCATCGGGATCATGTGGATGAACCACCACGCGATGTTGTCGCGGATCAGCAAGGTGGACTCCAGGCTGCTCGCGCTGAACCTGTTCCTGCTGATGGGCGTGGTGGCCATCCCGTTCCCGACCGCGCTGGTGGCCGAGCACCTGCACGGCCCGGCCGCGGCGAACGGCCAGGCGCAGACCGCGGTCGTGACCTACGGCCTTGTGATGATCGCGATCGCCATCGGCTACGCCTCGATCTGGCTCTACATGGCCGGGCACCAGGCCAAGCTCGGCGCGCGCCAGGTGCGGGTGCCGCGGCTGACCACGCTGCGGTTCACCGGCGGCAACGTCGGCTACCTGGGCGGCACGCTGATCGCGCTGGTCGCGCCGCAGGTGGCGCTGGTCATCTTCGGGCTGCTCGCGTTGTACTACCTGTCAGTGCCGCTGCCAGATCCAGATGTGCCAGACGACCGGGAACTGCCAGAGGAGTCCTGACTGCGTCAGGGCACGGTCCTGACCGGCAGCCAGACCCTGACCTTGGTGCCGTGCCCCGGCCACGACTCGAGCGTCGCCTTGCCGCCGTGCGCGTTGGCGATGGCCTGCACGATCGACAGGCCGAGGCCGCTGCCGCCGCTGCGCTCGATGTCGGACCGGTCCCGCAGGCCGGTCTTCGACCCGCCAGCCGGCTGGCTGCCGTTGTGCTGCTGGCTGCCGTTCAGCGGCTGGCTGCCGTTCAGCGCCGTGCCGTGATGAGCCGAGTTGCCGTTCTGCCCTGAGCCGTTCAGCTTGGCGTGCTCGTAGTGCTCCTCGTGCGGCAGCTGGCCGCTCTCGGCGATGTCGAGCCGCTCGGCTGCCCGGTGGAACCGGTCGAATGCCCTGGCCGCGTCCGCCTCGGACATGCCGCCGCCCGCATCGGCCACTTCGATCAGGATGCCGCCCTGGATCTCGCCGAGCCGGACCGCGACCGGCGTGCTGACCGGCGTGTGCGCCCGCACGTTCCCCAGAAGGTTGGCAAGCACCTGGCGGATCCGCGGCTCGTCCACGACGGCGACCAGCCGCGGCGGCGCCTCCGCCTGCACCGGCCGGTCCGGCTCCACCGCGACCGCGTCGGCCACCGCGTCCCTGACGATGCTGGCCAGGTCGGTCTCGGTCAGGTCGAGCGAGGACTTGCGGTCCAGCCTGGCCAGCTCGAGCAGCTCGGCGACCAGCGTGCTCATCCGCTGCGCCTCCTGCTCGATCCTGCGCATGGCGTTCGGCAGCTGCTCAGGGCCGAGCGCGCCCTGCCGGTACAGCTCGGCATAGCCGCGGATGGTGGTCAGCGGGGTGCGCAGCTCGTGCGAGGCGTCGGCGGCGAACTCCCTGACCTTCTGCTCGGAACGCAGCCGTGACCCGAACGCGTGCTGGATCCGGTCCAGCATGGTGTTGATCGCCGAGCCGAGCCTGCCCACCTCGGTCTGCTCGTCGGCGTCCGGCATCCGCGCGGTCAGGTCGCCGCGGGTGGTGATCTCGTTCGCGGTGTT
>JASHQL010000091.1 GCA_030039155.1 Streptosporangiaceae bacterium
GGCACAGTTTCAGACTCAGGAACAGCAGCAGGCCTCAGCCGTCCGTGCCGGGTAGGGAGAGAGCCATGGAGACGCCCAGGTACTCCATCGTCATCCCTGTCTACAACGAGGAAGAGACCTTCCCCGACCTGGTCAAGCGGCTGCACGAGGTCCTTGACCTGCTCGACGGCCCGGCCGAGGTCGTGCTGGTGGACGACGGCAGCAAGGACTCCAGCTACCAGCTCATGCTGCAGGCGAACCAGGCCGATCCCCGGTTCAAGGTGCTCCAGCTGTCCAGGAACTTCGGCCACCAGGTGGCCATCACCGCAGGGATGGACGCCGCGACCGGCCAGGCAGTGATCATCATGGACGCCGACCTGCAGGACCCGCCGCAGGTCATCCTGGAGATGGCCGCGAAGTGGCAGGAAGGCTACGAGGTCGTCAACGCGGTACGGCAGCACCGGGAGGGCGAGACCAGGTTCAAGAAGGCCTCGGCAAGCCTGTACTACAAGCTGCTGCGCCGGATGGCGGAGGTCGACCAGCCGGTCGACGTCGGCGACTTCAGGCTGGTTGACCGCAAGGCGCTGGACGCGTTCCTGTCGATGCGCGAGAGCAACCGGTACGTCAGGGGCATGTTCTCCTGGATCGGGTTCCGGCAGGCCGCCGTCCCGTACACCAGGGCATCCAGGCACGCAGGCGCGAGCAAGTACCCGCTGCGCAAGATGATCGGCCTGGCCGCCAACGGGATGCTCGGCTTTTCCACGGCACCGCTTCGGTTCGCCATCGGGGCCGGCTTGATCATGGCGGTCGCGTCGGTCGGGTACGGCCTGCTCGCGATCGCGCTGAAGCTTGCCGGGCTGCCGTACGTGCCCGGCTACGCCTCGCTGCTGGTGACCATCACGTTCCTGAGCGGCGTTCAGCTGATGGTGATCGGCATGGTCGGCCAGTACGTCGCCAGGGTGTACGACGAGGCCAAGGGCCGCCCGCTGTACCTGGTCAGGGAGGCCAAGGGCTTCGGCAGTCACGACGAGCCGCGGTCCGACGGGTCGCGCTCCCAGGTCAACGGCGGGAACGGCCAGCGCGCGCACCGCGAGCGCATTCCCGGAATGCCATCGGCATGACTGCCGCCGACCATGCGGACGGGCCCGCGCCGTCCGAGCTGGCCGCACCGGCCCCGGCGACCGCCGCCGGCGACCAGCCAGCCGGCACTGCCGAACAACAAGCCGCGGGCGCGGCCGGGCGGCCGGGGTCCTGGCTGGGTTCGGCCGGCTGGCAGGGCCTGCTGGCGCTCGGCGTCTACCTGGCCATCTGGGTGCTCGGCTACGCGCTGCCGCTGGTGCTGCAACCAGGGCGGCCGGCCCTCGACCAGTCCAGCATGGACCCGAACTTCTACACCTGGGGGCTGCGCTGGTGGCCGTATGCCATCGCGCACGGGCTCAACCCGCTGCACACCACGCAGCTGAACGCGCCGGGCGGCGCGAGCCTTGCCTGGATCACCACGATCCCGCCGCTGGCCGTGCTGGCCGCGCCGGTCACCCTGCTGGCCGGCCCGATCGTGGCATTCAACTTGCTGGTGGCGCTGTCGGTGCCGGTCTCGGCCTGGGCTGCCTTCGTGCTGTGCCGCCGCCTGACCGGCAAGTTCTGGCCGGCGCTGGCCGGCGGCGCGATCTACGGGTTCTCCGCCTACCAGCTCAACCACATCATCGCCGGGCAGCTGAACCTGACGTTCAGCCTGCTGCTGCCGCTGATGGGCTACCTGGTGCTGTGCTGGCGGGACAAGGCCATCGGCGACCGGGCCTTCGTCATCTGGCTGGCGCTGGCCATGACCGTGCAGTTCTACCTGTTCCTCGAGACCTACGCCGACATGACCGCGATCATCGCGGTCTCGCTGCTGGTCGGCTGGCTGCTGGCCGGGCGGTCAGGCAGCGCGGCCGGGCGGGACGACCCCGCTCACCCGCCCGCGCGGCGAGTCATCGCCAGGCTGAGCCTGCTGACCGGCATCGCCTACCTGGCGTCGATCATCTTGGCCGCGCCCTATCTCGGTTATGCGCTCACCCACGTGCCGAAGGGCTTCATCAGGTCGCCGGCCGGATCGTCGGTCGACGTGGCCGGCCTGGTGCTGCCGCGGCCTGGCCAGACGTTCGGGGTGAGCTGGCTGGCCGCGCACACCGCGGCGCTGTCGGTCCCCGGCAGGGATGGCTACATCGGCATCCCGCTGCTGATCCTGGCCGTCGTGTTCGCGATCAGGACCTGGTCGAGCAAGGTCACCAGGTTCCTGACGATCATGCTGGCCTTCACCATCGTGGTCGCGATCGGGCCGGTGCTGCACTGGGCCAACGCCAGGCACGGGGTGACCCTGCCGTGGCACCACCTGTGGTACCTGCCGATCGTGCGCAGCGCTTACCCGGCCAGGCTGATGGTGTTCGCATTCCTGGCCCTCGCGGTGATCATGGCGCTGTGGCTGGCCGGGCAGCCGCGCGGCACGGCGTCCGGGGCAGCCGCCAGCCAGGCGACGCGCTGGCCGTGGGCGCGCTGGCTGCTCGGGCTGCTGGCCATCGCCGCGGTTGCGGCGAACACCCCGACGCTCACCATCCAGCCCGGCGCCGGGTTGCCGGCCTTCATCAGCAGCGGCAGCTACCGGCACTACCTGAAACCGGGCAGCACCATCGTGGTGGTCTCCACGGTGCGCGGCAACGCGGGCATGCTCTGGCAGGCCGACACCGATTTCTACACCAGGATCGCGGGCGGCTTCCTGAACGCGGCCGTCGCGCACGGCAGTGACCTGCCAAGGGCCGTCGCTGACCTGGGCACGCTGCCGCTGACCGGGCAGGAGGTGCGGCGGTTCCGCTCGTTCGTGCGCACCGCGAGGATCTCGGCCATCCTGGTCGAGGCCGGCTCTGCGCCGTCCTGGCAGGCAGCGTTCCGCCAGCTCGGGCTGCACGGGCAGCAGGTCGGCGGGGTGACCCTGTACCGGACCGGGGCGGGCAGCTAGCCGGCCGCCGGCTACGGCGTGCGGTTGCCGTCGATCTGGTCGAAGTCGCCGACGCCGTTGTAGGTGCCGCCGCCGCCCGACCACTGCCACATCAGCGCGTACTTGCTGCTGCCGGTGATGCCGCCGAAGAACTGCGCGCAGGTGCTGGTATCGCGCAGGCACCAGCGGGCCGGGAGGTTGCTCAGGCTGCTGGTGTCCCCGGTGTAGGTCCACTCGTAGGTGTCGGACAGCTGCGACGGCTTGCCGGTGCCGAAGATCGAGGCCCAGATGGACGGCGCCGAGTAGACCCCGGCCTCGTACGAGGAATGCGTGGTCAGGTAGGCGGCGAAGCCGTTGAAGTCGGCCCGGTCCACGGCCGCCGGGATCGAGTCCTGCTTCACCACGCCGCTGCACGCCGAGGTGTACACCGAGTTCCAGCCGTTGTCCGGCGCGGGGGTGTAGCTGGGCGCGTTGCCAGGGATCTCCACGTCCATGAAGACCACCGGGTAGGTGATCTTGTAGCGGGTGCCCTCGAGGTCGGCAACCACCCGCTGCGCCTGCGCCTCGCCCCAGGCGTAGGCCTCGGACCTGGTGCCGTTGTAGTTCGGGTCAACGCCAGGGCCGGCCATGAACCAGTAGACCCCGGTGCCGATGCCCAGCTGATAGCTGCTGAAGTTGGTGTCGGCACGGCGGCTGTCGGTGCCGGAGAACACGACCTGGCCGTGACAGTGCTGCCAGGCAGCCCAGTTGCCGATCATGCCGATGTAGCCGCCGTACCGGCCGCCGATCGCCGGTTCTGAATACGGTGCGTTACCGGTGATCGCAATCTGGTGACTGTCGGTGCCGTACCAGAATCCGGCCGGCGAATCGCTACGCACCTGTACCACTGCCTGAGCTTGCGTCGCGGCAGCGCACAGGGCCGCGGCAGCGACGAGCAGCGCAGCGGCGGGCCGCCATGATCGCCCCGACCACCTGATCGCCTCGGTTGGCAGGTGTAGCCGCATCACCGTGCTCCTCACAGCTACTCATCGGCCGGGTCAGCCGACGGGTTACCTCACCCGGTCCGCAGCTGCACCTTATGCGCTCCGCGGCGGTGCGGCCGACGCTGTTTGCCCTGGCCGGCGCTGGGCATGTGGTCGGACAAGGGTCGTCGGCGGTGCGGTATGCCGGTCGTGACGGGCGAAGGCAGCGCCCAGGCGGCGGCATACTGGCGATGAGGACATCACCCGGAGCAAATGCCCGCCAGTTGGCAGCGGCGCGCTCCGTTCATCGGAGGCTGGAGGCAGGCGTGAGCATCGGCGGAGCACTCGCTGAGGCTCGCGAGCAGGCTGGCCTGACCGTCTCCGATGTCAGCCAGCGGACCCGCATCAGGGAAACCATCATCAGGGGCATCGAGCACGACGATTACTCAGCCTGCGGCGGCGACTTCTACGCGCGCGGCCACATCAGGGCGATCGCGAGGACCGTCGGCACCGACCCGGCTCCGCTGATCAGCGAGTACGACGCGACCCAGGCAACCCCCGAGGAGCTGCCGGTCGCGGAGCAGCTAGCGCCGGTCAGGCCGATCAGGGACCCGATCCGGTTCAGGGCACCCCCATGGAAGGCAGTGGCGGCGCTCGCCGCGCTGCTGCTGCTTGTCCTCATCCTGCGCCTCGCCTTAGATTCGGCAGCCAAGCCGACGAAGTCGGCTGCGTCCGCTGCCATCTCTGCCAGCAGGCACCACGGCAAGCACGGCCGGCCCGTGCATTCGGCAGCGCCGCGGCCGTCCGCGTCGCCGTCGGGCGGGCAGCAGCTGCTGGCGCCGGCCTCGGCCACGGCATTCGGTCCAGCCGGGGCTGGCCAGGGCGACAACCCGCAGCTGGCGCCGCTGGCGATCGACCACAGCATGACGACCGCCTGGCAGACGGACTGGTACGCCACGGCCACGTTCGCCGGGCTGCAGACCGGCACCGGATTGCTGATCGACATGGGCAAGCCGGTCACGATCGCTTCGGTCAAGCTCGCGCTCGGCGCCGTGCCCGGCGCGACCATCCAGCTCAGGACCGGCGACACCGGCACGCTGGCCGGCCTGCGGACACAGGCCACGGTGACCGGCGCCGGCGGGCTCACGCAGGTCTCGCTGTCAGCTCCGGTGCAGGCGCAGTACCTGCTGATCTGGTTCACCAGATTGCCCGCCGACCCGGCGGGCACCTTCCAGGCCGTGCTGTACAACGTGGCGGTCTACGGCGCACCGTAACCGGCCCGCAGCACCGGTTTGCGGTGCTGCGCCCGGCGATGGTGGACTCTGCTATGCCCAAGCTACGGCGCGCGGCAGTGCTGGCCGCCGCCTGCTGTGCCTGCCTGCTGGTTGCCGCCTGCGCCGCCGGGCCGCGGGCCAGGCACGCAACGGTGCAGAGCTGCTACGCCTTCGCGGTGCACGCGCTGCAGCACCACGTCACCGTGACCAAGGTGCCCCGTGCGTGCGCCGGCATGACCCGCGCGCAGGTGAACCTCGCGGTCGGCAGGGCCATCAGGGACGTGGTCGGGCCGCTGCACAAGGCGGCCGAGCGGCACGCCGCCTACCAGGACGGCCGGTACCTGGAGCACCTGGTCAGGCCGGTGCGGCCGGCTCCGCCGCCGCCGGTTGCCGCCCCGCCGTCCGGTCAGCCAGGCAGCCTGCCGGTCAGCCTGGCCGCACTGGCAGCCTGGATCGTCACCGCGCTGGCCGGCAGCTACCTGCTGGCTGGCTGGCTGGCCGGGATGACCGAGCGCGGCTGGCGGCGCAAGATCCGCAGCCTGCCGGTGACGGTGCTGTGCCACTTCGGGTTCGCGCTGACCGGGCTGGCCATCTGGATTAGCTTCGTGGCCAGCAACACGGCGGCGCTGGCGTGGCTGGACGTCGGGCTGATCCTGCCGGTCGCCGGGCTCGGCATGGCGGTGCTGTTCGGCTGGCTTGGATCCCTGGAAGCCGACACCGACGACACTCCGCAGTCGGCAGCCGGCGAGCAAGCCGAGAGCGCCAGGACCGGTACCGGCCAGCGGATCCCGGTGCTCCCGATCGTGCTGCACGGCGCCCTCGCGACCACCACCATCCTGCTGGTCCTGCTCGCCGCGATCGCGGCCTAGGCTGGCCGGCCGCGGCCTACCGCAGCTGCCGCATCAGGCCGGTGGCGATGCCGTGGTGCCACACGTCAAGGTCCTCGCCGATGTCGAGGCCGGGCAGCTCGATGCCGTTGGCGCCGAGCACCGTGAGCACGTGGCCGCGATGCTCGTCCGCGTGCTGGATGGCCTGCGCGATCGGCACCGCGGCCGACGTCCGCCAGCCGTCCCTGGTGGTGATCTGCCGGCTGGCCGCGTCCGGGTCGGCAGCGACACGTTCCCAGCGCTGGCCGGCCCGCCGCATCCGGTCGGCGAGGTCGCCGAGCGTGGCTGCCGCATCGGCAACCGGCCCGGCAACAGGCTCGCCGGTCGCGGTGGCCAGATAGCTCTCATCGGCCGCCACCAGGTGCACCAGGGTGGCGTGGATGCTGCCATAGGTGCCTGGCGCGCTGGCAGCGAGCTGCCCGGCAGTGAGCTGCCGGCAGGCCTCGATCAGGCTGACGGTGGCCCAGGTCTTGTGCCGGAACAGCTCGACCAGCGCCTCGTTCACCTGCTGGTCAGCCCGGATCGTGGTCGAGGTAGAGGCAGAACGGATGGCCCGCCGGGTCGAGCAGCACCCGGACGTCGTCCTGCGGCTGGAACTCGGGCATGATCGCGCCGAGCTCGAGCGCGTCGGCCAGCGCCGCGTCAAGGTCGTCAACGGCGATGTCCAGGTGCAGCATCATCTGCTGCTGCCCGGGTGTTGCGGGCCACACCGGCCGCACGTATTGCTGCTCGGTCTGGAACGACAGGTAGGACGAGGTGCCAGGCACGCCGATCGCGGCGCCGCCCGGTTCTTCCTTGGCGATCGGCCAGCCGAGCAGGTCAGAGTAGAACCTGGCGAGGCCCGCGGCATCTGGCGCGTCCAGGCACACGCCCCACCAGTCGGTCTTGGTTCGCCCGCGCACCCGGCAATGATGGCACCGCCGGGCCGGTCAGGTCTCCGGGTTTTCCGCGCGCCGAGCGCGCGGAAAACCAGCGCGGTCAGCCGGCCGACGCCGGCTTCAGGCCGAAGCCCCAGTTCAGCATGCGGGCGGCGGCCTGGGACGCGGCATCAACCCCGGTCGCCGGGCTGCCGAGCACCACGCCAAGCAGCGTCCTGCCACCGCGGATCGCCTCGAACAGCAGGCAGTGCAGCGCGGCGTCGGTGTAGCCGGTCTTGATGCCGACGGCGCCACGGTAGTTGCCGATCAGGCCGTTGGTGTTGTCCCACCAGTACGCGTGGTGCACGCCGCGCACCTTGCGCAGGTGGTAGAACTCCAGGTCGACCAGCGACCTGATGACCTTGGACTTCATCGCCGCGATGCCGAGCTTCAGCAGGTCGGCCGGGGTTGAGTAGGTCGAGTACTCGGTCGGGTAGGGCAGCCCGTCCGGGCTGGTGAAGTGCGTGTGCAGCATGCCAAGCTGCTTCGCCGTCGCGTTCATCTTGGCCAGGAACGCCTTCATGCCTGGCCCGTACGTCATCGCCAGCACGTAGGCGGCGTCACAGCCGGACGGCAGCAGCAGCGCGGCCAGCAGCTCGCGGGCGGTCAGCACGTCGCCGGGATGCAGGCCCGCGCTCTCGCCCTGGTACTTGGCCACGTAGTTCAGCACTGCCTTCGGGATCCGGATCTTGCGGTTCAGGTCGCCGGCCCTGATCACCACCAGCGCGGTCATCACCTTGGTGATGCTGCCGATCGGCCGCTCGGTGTCCAGGTGGCGGCTCCACAGCAGCCGCATGCTGCCCAGGTCGGCGAGCGCCGCGCCCTTCGCCTTGACCTTGGCCGGCCCGCTGGACAGCTGCGCCACCTGCATCGCAGGCAGGCTCGGCGTGACCGCTGGGTGGCTCGCCTGCTTGCTGACGTGCGCCGCAGGCCGCGCGGCGCCGTGCTGGCCGGCGTGGCCGCCGCCGCAGGCGGCCAGGCCGCCCGCCATCAGCCCGGCGACGGATGCCAGCGTCGCCAGCCGGATCGCCCGGTGCATGCCCGCCCGCCCCGTGTTGCGCCTGCGCACGGCATGACAGTACCGGGTACCGGCACCGCCGTGCGATGATCCACTGGATCAGCGCAGAGGGGGTCAAAGTGAAGGCTCTGGTGTTCCGGCACAGCCTGCCCCGCGAGGCGGCCTCGGCTGTCGGCGGCCGCGTCGACCAGCGCGCGTTCGTCTCCAGGCTCGCCCCGGTGCGGGTCGAGGACATCGACGAGCTGCCGCTGCCAGGCGACGACTGGGTCAGGGTCGAGACGACGTTCTCCGGGCTGTGCGGTTCCGACGTGAAGCAGATCCTGCTGAACGGCAGGCGCGACAACCCGCTCACCGCGCTGGTGTCGTTCCCGCACGTGCTCGGGCACGAGGTGGTCGGGCGGCGGACCGACACCGGTCAGCGCGTGGTGCTCAACCCTTGGCTGTCCTGCGAGCCGCGCGGCATCGACCCGCCCTGCCCGGCCTGCGCGGCCGGCCGCTATCCGTGGTGCAGGAACTTCCGGTCAGGCGGCCTGCCGGTGTCGATCCACCTTGGCAACTGCGCCGGCGCGGCCGGCGCGCACGCGGAGCGGTTCGGCGCGCACACCTCGCAGCTGTTCGCCGTGCCCGACGAGGTATCCGACGAGGCCGCGGTGCTGGCCGACCCGGTGAGCGTGTCGCTGCGCTCGATCCTGCTCACGCCGCCTGCCGGCGGGCAGCAGGTGCTGGTCTACGGCTCGGGCACGCTCGCGTTCGCCGCGATCGCGCTGCTGCGGCACCTGTACCCGTCCTGCGAGGTGTGGGCGGCGACCAGGCCAGGCGCGCGGGCGGCGCTCGCGGAGCGGCTCGGCGCGCACGCGGTGCTGTCCTCGGTACCAGACGAGCTGGTCGCGCAGGTCGCCAAGCGGACCGGCGCGACGCCGCTCGAGCCGTGGAGCAAGCGGCAGTGGCTGCAGGACGGCCCGGCCGTCGTCTACGACACGATCGGCTCGGTGGAGACGGTGGAGACCTCGCTCCGGCTGCTCGGCACCGGCGGCACGCTGGTCATCTCTGG
>JASHQL010000011.1 GCA_030039155.1 Streptosporangiaceae bacterium
TGGCTGCGAAGCGCGGTTCGCCAGTCAAGGTCGCCGCGCCAGACCTGGACCATCGGCCGCAGGCCGGCGGTGATGGTGATGGTGACCGGGAAGCCCGGGTCGGCGTCGCAGACGTCGGCTTGGCCTCCGGTGATCACCAGCCACCAGTACCGGCTGGGTGCGGGGGTGCCGGGGAAGGCGAAATGGATGGTAGTCCGGCCGGCTGGGACAGCCTGATGGTTGATGTTGCGGTGCATGTCCCACAACAGCAGTTTGGGGTCGAGGTCTTCGTCGCCGATCTCGCCGATCCAGCGAATGCCCCAGACACCGAGAGCTTCGACGACAGGCTGCAGCTCGCGTCCTGCGCTGGTGAGCGTGTACCGCACGTCGCCGCCGTCGTTGTGCCGGTCGGCGATTCCCGCGCGGACGAGCTGGCTCAGCCGCTTGGACAACAGCGACGGCGACATCCGCGGTACGCCACGCCGCAATTCGTTGAAGTGCTGGCTGCCGGCGACCAGTTCGCGGACGATCAGCATCGTCCATCGCTCATCCAGCAGCTCCATGGCCTTGGCCACAGGGCAGAACTGATGGTAGGAGGAGCCCATGCCTGCAGCGTAAGGCGCAGCCGTTGTGCCAGGCCAGCGGCGGTACAGATCTTGTACTAGCGCGGGCGGGCGGTCGCTTCCTAGCGTCGTTGCCGGTGGCAGCAGCGCCCGCAGCCACCAGCGGCAACAGCCCGGAAGGATGATCTGAGATGATCGCACCGACAACCGCGCCCGCTGACCGGGCGCTGAAGGACAAGCATCGCGCCATCTGGGCCCTGGGTGACTATCCCGCCCTGGCAGCTGACCTCATTCCTGGCCTGGGCCAGATCCTGGCCGACGCCTGCGAGATCCGGGCCGGTGACCGGGTCCTGGACGTGGCCGCCGGATCGGGCAACGCGGCCATCCCGGCCGCCCGCGCTGGGGCCCGCGTGGTCGCCAGCGACCTGACGCCCGAACTTCTGGCCGCCGGCCACCGGCAGGCAGAGCAGCAGGGCCTGACGCTGGACTGGCGGCAGGCCGACGCCGAAGCGCTCCCATTCAGCGACGGCGAGTTCAACGTGGTCATGTCCTGCCTGGGCGTGATGTTCGCCCCGCACCATCAGGCCGCCGCCGACGAACTTGTCCGGGTCTGCCGTCCGGGCGGGACCATCGGCCTGCTCAACTGGACCCCTGAGGGGTTCATCGGCCAGATGTTCGCCGCGATGAAGCCCTACGCTCCCCCGCCTCCGGCTGGTGCGCAGCCACCGCCGCTCTGGGGCAGCGAACAGCACGTCCGCGGGCTGCTCGGAGACCGGGTCACCGGCATCTCGGCCCGCCGAGGTGCAGTCCGGGTCGAACTGTTCGCCCAGGCCGAGGACTTCCGCGACTACTTCAAGGTCCGCTACGGCCCGACCATTGCCGTCTACCAGAGCATCGCCGATGATCCCGGCCGCACCCAAGCACTCGACCAGGCACTCACCGACCTCGCCCGCCGCCACGACCACGGAACCGGGACCACCAGCATGGAATGGGAATACCTGCTCCTCACCGGCCGCAAGCACCCCTGACCCGAACACCCCGAGAGCCGGTAGCCCGCCGGGAGCGTGTCGCCGCTGTGTCCTGCCGCCCGTTCAGCCGGGCAAGAGGTCCTGCCACCTCCGGCCGCTGCGCACGCTCTCGGGGCGTTCAGCCGTGACATCCGATCCAGGCCGCGAGAACTCGTCTCTGGCCTTGACCAGGATCCACCGCCGCTCGCCGGTGCGGGTCAAGCCGAAACCGCCGGCCAGCTTCTGCCCGTGCAGGACCACGGACATATGGCCGGGATCGTCGCGCACGATCTCCGCCTCGCCCTCATCCCAGATGATCACCGCGCCAGTGCCGCGCCGAGATCCCTCGTGCACGCCCTCGAAGTCACCGGCCGACAGCTGGTGATCCTCAACCGGGACGGCCAGGCGGCGCACCGCCGGGTCCATGGACGGTCCCTTCGGGACAGCCCAGGACCTGAGCACGCCGCCGACCAGGATCCGCAGGTCATAGTGCAGCCGAGTGGCGTCGTGCAGTTGCACCACAAACCGGGACGAGGACACGACGCGACGTTACCGCCCGCCAGGGCGGCCGACGGACTGGCCGCGCTTCCCTGCGACCCGCCCAGGCCAGCTTGCCGGTGTGGTGGGCAAGGATCGCCCTGGCAGGTGGAACTCGGTTAGAGCGGCTCGCTGAAGTACCAGCGATGCCCTTCGGGGTCGTCGACGGTGTAGCTGAGCGCGCGGCCGGCCCGAGTCGAGATCTCCGATACCTCAGCGCCTGCGGCCCGCACCCGTTCGCGGTGCGCGGCGATGCCGGTCACCGTGATGCACTGCAACTGGGTGACTTCGCCCAGGCTCGCCGGTCCGCGGAACCCGGCTCCCGGCGATCCCAGCATGATCACGCCGCCGGCGTCGAGCAGCAGTTCGCCATGGCGCAGCGTCCCGTCACTGTCACGGTGGCGGACCCGTTCAGCGAACCCGAACACCCTGATCAGCCAGTCCATCGCCGCGTCGGCGTCTTCATACAACAGGTAAGGAACCACTTGCGGGTCATCGTGGTAGTCCGCCATAACCGCCACGCTATCGACGGCGAGCCGGCCCCGTGACCCGCCAGGCTCATGGCTTTGCCGACCGCGCTGTTTTGCCGTACTTCGGGCCTAGCTGGGGATCTCGCAGATGAGCTCGTCAAATGCGCTGGCGATGCGGGCGGGCTCGGTGAGCATGGCCAGATGGTGGGTCATGACCCGCGTCACGGGCCAGCCGCGGTGCCGTGCCTTGGCGGCTTGGTGCTCGTATGCCTGGCTCAGCAGCAGGTAACCGGCCGGGGCTTCGGGCCAGCGCGGCCCGGCCGGGTGCAACTCGGTGAACATCGCCAGCGGCAGCCGCGGGCATCCGGCGGCGAACGCTTCCCGGACCGCCTGGTCAGGCAGCATCCTGGCGAGCTCGTCGTCGCCCCACCACTGCGGCCACGGCGGCAGCCAGCCGTGATCGTCAGCCATCTGCCCGACCAGGTCCGCCAGTTCTGCCGGCACGGTGTCCATCCAGGCCTGACCAGGCATCGGCAGGCCGACGTCGACAAAGACGCAGCCCGCGGCCCGCCCGCCGGTCATCGCCGCCGCCGCGGGCAACAGCGGCCCGGCGCCGCTGTGCCCGATCAAGATCGCCGGAGCCCGCGCCGCGGCCCTGGTGATCACCTCGGCCTGGCGCACGGCGTACGGCGGCCCGGCAGTCACCGTGCCAGTCAGATCCGGCACGACCACCTCGTAGCCGGCCTGGGTCAGCTGGGCTCCGGCCAGATCCAGGTTGCGCAGCCGACAAGCGGGCTGTGCACCAGCACCAGCCGAGCCGTCATGGCTCTTTCGTAGCAGGCGCCGCCAGCAACGTCCGATTCCGCCGCGAGCGGGGCGGGCTTGACGGGCCGCCGGGGGCAGCTCGTGCAACGCCTGGGCTGCTCCACTCCGGCGGGGTGCGCGTGCTCCTCGAGTCCGATGTGGCCGCCACGCCACTTGCCGTGTTCGCTACGATGGCCGGCTGCCGGGCCGGGTACCGCGCCGCCCTGGAGATCCTTGCACGTCGCGCCGATGAGTCTCGGCGACTTGACCAGTCACTAGCAGCATCGGCACCAACCGAAGGAGTAAGGCGTGCGAAAGCTCATCGTGTACGAGTTGCTGTCCCTCGACGGGGTCGCCGAAGACCCCGACCGCTTCATCACCGACTGGGACGAGGCGATGGACGCCAACCTGGCCGCCGTGATCGGCACCCAGGATGCGGTCATCCTCGGCCGCCACAGCTACACCGAGTGGGCGCGGTTCTGGCCGGACAGCCAGATCCAGCCGTTCGCCGCCTTCATCAACGCGGTCACCAAATACGTCGCGACCTCGACACCACTCGACTCAGACTGGGCTAACGCGGCGACGGTCGACGGCGAGGTCGTCGCATTCGCCCGCGATCTCAAGCAACAGCCCGGCGGCGATATCGGCGTTCACGCCAGCATCTCGGTCGCCCAGGCGATGCTCTGCGCCGGCGTCGTCGACGAACTCAGGCTCGTGATCGCGCCCAGGATCGTCGGCCAGGGGCGACGACTCCTCGACGGCTTGCCACCGATCCAGCTCGAACCGATCCGCAGCGACACCTCACCGACCGGTCATCTTCTGGTCGACTATCGCGTTGTCCGATGACCCCACCCGGCGCATTCACGGCTACCGGGAACCCCTGATCTGCCGCCCGTCGAGTGTCGCGTCGGTCGCCTGAATGCTGCGCGGTGGGCGAGCGCGTCGCCGTCGTCGCTGCTGAGCTACCGGCAGCGGAACCTGCTGCGGCTGCGGCGGTCGACGCGGCTACGGCCGGCCGGTGACTACCGGAGTGGCGGCGGGATCGCGGCAAGCATGGCGCTGCGAGAGGCGGTCACGAACACCCTGCGTCAGAGCATCGCCACGGGCAGCTCCATCGAGGCCACCGTCACCGGCGGCGAGGCACGGCTCATGGGTCAGGAACGACGGGCTGACGGGCCTGCCCGGCCGCCCGGCCGGGCAGGCGGCCGCGGCACGAACGGCGGCAGCGGCCCGGCAAACCTGACCACCTGGGTCCAGGCCGCGGGCGGGCATCTGGCGGCTCACCGCGCTGGCACCCGGTTCGAGCTGACCGCCGACATCTTGCTGCCGATCACGGAGGTTGCTGGCGCCGGTCAACGACTTCGTAGTGAGCCGAGCGCGCGTCGAAGTCGCTGAGCACCGCCCGCGCGCCGGGCGGCACATGTGCCCGCTGGTAGTCCTCGCCCATGAAGCCCTTGACACTGTCGAGAGCGTCGAACCACATCAAGGTCACGAACTCGACATCGTGCTCCCGCTCCCGGCGGATCAGGTCGATCGACATGAAGCCGGGAATGCGGCGCGCTTCGATCCCGGGAATGACCTCGCCGCGCACGATGCGCTCGTATGCCGCCGCGTTGTCCTTGGTCGTCCAGCCCCGCCACACCCGGCAGATCATGTCCTTCGCCTTTCGTCCAGGTCGCGCCCCGCCCCTGTGGTATCCAAGTCCTCGTTGCCGATTGCCGATCTTGGCAGCGGCCCTGCAGCGTGAAGTGCTCAGTGGTGACGAACGTGACTGCCGCGGGGCGCGGGTCGTTCCCTGCCTGGTCGGTCTTGCCGCCGCCGCCGGCGCTCTCCATGAGCCGCTCCTTGGTCTCCGCACCGCAACACCGCAGATGCCGAAGAGACGGCGTTGTCTCCGTATGCCCAAGGCGCCCTCCGATGCCCGACGGAGTGCTGCCTCGGCGGTCAGTCAGCGCGGTGCGGCTGCCCTGGCGGGCGCGCTATAGAGCACATTGTCATCGAGCCGGTAGCAGTCAATCAGTCCGGCTGAGCTGTTCTTGACCGCGAGAATTGGCAGCGCCGGATGGAACGCAAGGCCCCCGAATCGGTACTTGGCCCCAGGCGACGATGGCGGGAGTTCGGCGCGCGCTACCATCGCCCAGTTGCCACAGCGCCACACGCAAACCTCCTCCCGTGACAGGACCGCCAGATACCGG
>JASHQL010000092.1 GCA_030039155.1 Streptosporangiaceae bacterium
TGCCGCAGTTCTGGTATCAGTTCCAGACCAAGTTCAGGGACGAGCCGCGGCCGAAGAGCGGGCTGCTGCGGGTGCGCGAGTTCACCATGAAGGACTCCTACAGCTTCGACGTGGACGAGGCGGGGCTTGACGTCTCGTTCGACAGGCACCGCGGCGCCTATGAGCGGATCTTCGCCAGGCTCGGCATCCCCGCGTTCGCGGTCGAGGCGTCCAACGGCACGATGGGCGGCACCGACTCACTCGAGTTCATGTGCCCGTCAGAAGCCGGCGAGGACCTGGTCGCCACCTGCGCGGCGTGCGGGTACGCGGCGAACCTGGAGAAGGCCACCGCCGCGCTCCCGGCCATCGAGGACGAGCCTGGCCCGGCGCAGCCGGCCAGGCTGGCCACGCCCGGCGTGCGGACCATCGACGACCTGGCGAACAAGCACGGGATCGAGCCCGAGCGGCAGATCAAGACCCTGGTGCAGGTGATCGACGGCACGATGACGCTGGTGCTGCTGCGCGGCGACCATCCGCTGGCCGACCAGAAGCTGATCGACGCGACGCTGGCGAACCAGGTCAGGCCGGCCAGGCCGGACGAGATCCAGGCCGCGCTCGGCGCGCTGCCCGGCAGCCTGGGCGCGGTCGGGGTGACCGGCCTGCCGGTCATCGCCGATGAGGCACTGCGCGGCCGCCGTGACATGGCAACCGGCGCCAACACCGACGACGTGCACCTGACCGGCGTGGACGTGCACCGGGACATCACCGTGTCGGCGTGGGCTGACCTGCGTGAGGTCACCGCCGGTGAGCCGTGCCCGCGCTGCGGCAGCCCGCTGGCGCTGATCAAGGCGCTTGAGGTCGGGCACATCTTCAAGCTCGGCCGCAAGTTCAGCACCGCGCTTGAGGTCTCCGTGCTCGGGCCCGATGGCGGCAGCATCACCCCGATCATGGGCAGCTACGGCATCGGCGTGGAGCGGGCGATCGCGGCCATCGCCGAGATCCACCACGACGGGAACGGCCTGGCCTGGCCGGTGGCGGTCGCGCCGGCCGAAGTCGACGTCGTGCTCGTGTCGCCGAACGACGAGGCGGCGCGGCAGGCCGCCGAGGCAATCTACGCCGAACTGCTGGCCGCGGGCGTGGACGTGCTGATCGATGACAGGGACGAGCGGCCTGGCGTGAAGTTCAAGGATGCCGAGCTCACCGGGATCCCGTACCGGATCAGCGTGGGCAGCAGGGACCTGGCCGACGGCGTCGTCGAGCTGGCGGTGCGAGCCAGCGGAGAAAAGCTGCGCGTGCCCATGCGGGAAGCGGCTGGGCACGCGCAGCGGCTGCTGGCCGGCCAGGACCCGGCGGCGGCCGGCTCCTGACCAGCGGGACGTCAGCTCGCCAGCCAGTCCCTGTTGGCCACGGCCATCCGCCTGGGGGTGTGGGTGTGCCGCGCCGGGCTGGTCAGCCGGAAATGCGGGTCGCCAGGATCGACGAGCCGCTCGTTCCGGCTGGCCAGCTCGGTCCACCCTGATGGGAGGGTGCAGCCGTCAGGCAGCCTGGCGATGGACAGGCCAACCAGCCGCTCGTGCTGGCTGGCCAGTTCGGTCCAGTTCCTTCCGTGCCCCGACATCTGCGCCTCCCGTCACCGTGCCCCGCGGTCGCCCCTGCAGCACCACCGGGCCTTCTCTCACTTAGACACGTGTGAGGGCCCCGTTGGTTAGGTGCCTGGTGGTTACAACTGCATAACTTCCACGGCGACCGCCCAGCGAACCACGCGAGCTGGGGCTAATGAGACCGGAGTTACCGGGCCGGCCCCGGCGGCAACCCCCGGCGGCAACCCCCTGGACCCCTTAGATCCTGGTCCAGGCCTGGGTGAGCACCGAGCGGAGGATCTGCTCCATCTCGTCGAAGTGCTCCTGCGTGCAGGTGAGCGGCGGGGACAGCTGGATGACCGGGTCACCGCGGTCGTCGGCACGGCAGATCAGGCCGGCGTCGAACAGCGCGTGCGACAGGAATCCGCGCAGCAGCCGTTCTGATTCGTCGTCGTCGAAGGTCTCCCTGGTCGCCTTGTCCTTCACCAGCTCGATGCCGTAGAAGTAGCCGTCACCGCGGACGTCGCCGACGATCGGCAGGTCGTTGAGCTTCTCCAGGGTGGCGCGGAACCCGCCCTCGTTGGCGCGGACGTTGCCGAGCAGGTCTTCCTTCTCGAACACGTCGAGGTTCGCCAGCGCCACCGCGCAGGACACCGGGTGCCCGGCGAAGGTCACCCCGTGCAGGAAGCTGGCGTGCCCTGAGCTGAACGGCTCCATCAGGTGGTCGGCCACGATCATGCCGCCCATCGGCGCGTACCCGGAGGTCACGCCCTTGGCGAAGGTGATGATGTCCGGCTGGTAGCCATAGCGCTGCGAGCCGAAGTAGTAGCCGAGCCGGCCGAAGGCGCAGATGACCTCGTCGGAGACCAGCAGCACTCCGTACCTGTCGCAGATCTCCCTGACCCGCTCGAAGTAGCCGGGCGGCGGCGGGAAGCAGCCGCCGGAGTTCTGCAGCGGCTCGAGGAAGACCGCGGCGACCGATGTCGGGCCCTCCCGCAGGATCGCGCGCTCGATCTCGTCGGCCGCCCACTTGCCGAACGCGATGAGGTCATCGGCCACGAACTCCGGCGCCCGGTAGAAGTTCGTGTTCGGCACTCGGACGCCGCCGGGCGGCAGCGGCTCGAACGGCTCCTTGATGCCGGCTAGCCCGGTGATCGCCAGCGCGCCCATCGAGGTGCCGTGATAGGCGATGTCCCGGCTGATCACCTTGTACCTGGACGGCTGGCCGATGTTCTTGAAGTACTGCTTGGCCAGCTTCCAGGCGGACTCGACGGCCTCGGAGCCGCTGGTGGTGAAGAACACCCGGTTCAGGTCGCCAGGGGCGAGGTCGGCCAGCCGCTCGGCAAGCTCGATCGCGCGCGGGTGCGCGTACGACCAGAGCGGGAAGTAGGCGAGCTCGCCGCCCTGCACGGCCGCGGCTTCGGCCACCTCGGTCCTGCCGTGGCCGATCTGGCTGACGAACAGCCCGGCCAGCCCGTCCAGGTAACGCTTGCCGCGGGTGTCGTACACGTACTGACCAGAGCCGCGGACGATCACCGGCATGTCGGCGTCGGCGTACGAGCCCATCCTGGTGAAGTGCAGCCACATATTCCGCTTGGCGGACTCCTGCAGCTGGGCGGTCTTGTCGTCGGGTGTGCTGCTCATCTGGTCCCCCAGCTGTAGGTCTGCTTGCACAACTTCAGGTACACGAAGGTCTCGGTGGTGGTCACGCTCGGGATCGACCTGATCCTGCCCAGGATGTCGAGGAGCTGGTCGTCGTCCTCGCAGACCACCTCGACCAGCAGGTCGAACGACCCGGCCGTGATCACGACATAGTCGATCTCATCCATACCCGCCAGGTGGTCGGCAACGCGCTCCAGGTCGCCGCCGCAGCGGATGCCGATCATGGTCTGCCTGGTGAAGCCCAGCGTCATCGGGTCGGTGACGGCGACGATCTGCATGGCGCCGACCTCGATCAGCCGCTGCACCCGCTGCCGCACGGCCGCCTCTGACAGGCCGACGGCCTTGCCGATCGACGCGTACGACCTGCGGCCATCCTGCTGCAGCTGCTCGATGATCTGCTTGGACAGGTCATCGAGCACGACACGGAACGAATCCGCTTCCCTGCCGACCGCTATGCCGCGGTGCTTGGTCGCCGCGGCGAGCGGCGTGGCGGGCGTGTGCGCCATCCGGTCGCCTCCTTCACAGGCTCTCATCGTGCCATGCAATCGGGAACTGTCAACTGATTCCGTAGAGCATGGACTGGTTTGTTACTGATTCACTTGTGTACCCGGTCCTTCTCTGTCATGGTCGTACCTGCCGGCGATCGCCGGGTCACCGGGTCATGGAGGCGTGAGTTGGCTGACGAACTTGGCCTGCTGGAGAACTTCGTGGACGGCTCGTTCCGCCCGGCTACCGACGGCCGGACCAGCGAGGTGGTCGATCCCAGCACCGGCGAGGCGTACCTGCGGGCACCGGTCTCCGGCAAGCACGACGTGGACGTCGCGCTGCGCGCGGCCGCCAGGGCATTCGAGACCTGGCGGTACACCACGCCGGCCGAGCGGAGCCTGGCGCTGCTGCGGTTCGCCGGGGCGATCGAGGCCAAGGCCGAGGAATTCGTCGAGACCGAGTCGCGCAACACCGGCAAGCCGGTGGCGATGACCCGCACCGACGAGGTGCCGCCGCTGGCTGATGAGCTGCGATTCTTCGCCGGCGCGGCGCGGGTGCTCGAGGGCAGGTCGGCCGGCGAGTACCTGGCCGGCCACACCTCGATGATCAGGCGCGAGCCGGTCGGCGTCTGCGCCCAGGTCACGCCGTGGAACTACCCGATGATGATGGCGATCTGGAAGATCGCGCCGGCCCTGGCCGCCGGGAACACTGTCGTGCTCAAGCCGTCGGACACCACGCCGGTGTCCACGCTGCTGCTGGCCAGGATCGCCGCGGAGTTCCTGCCGCCCGGCGTGCTCAACGTGATCTGCGGCGACCGCGACACCGGCCGGGCGCTGGTCGCGCACGAGATCCCGCAGATGGTCTCGATCACCGGCTCGGTCCGCGCCGGGATGCAGGTGGCGCAGGCCGCAGCGGCCGGGCTGAAGCGGGTGCACCTCGAGCTGGGCGGCAAGGCCCCGGTCGTGGTATTCGACGACGCCGACATCGCGCTGGCGGCCGACACCATCGCCGCGGCGGGCTACTACAACGCCGGCCAGGACTGCACGGCGGCCACCAGGGTGCTGGCCGGGCAGCGGGTCAGCGCCGACCTGACCGACGCGCTGGCCGAGCGGGTGGCCGGCCTGCGCACCGGCGGGCTTGACGTCCCTGACGCGGACTTCGGCCCGCTGAACAACCCCGCGCAGCTCGCCAGGGTTGACGGGTTCGTACAGCGGGCGCCGGCGCACGCGTCCGTCGTGGCTGGCGGCCGTCGCGTCGGCGCGCGCGGGTTCTGTTACGCCCCCACGCTGGTAACGGGTCTGCGCCAGGCTGATGAGCTCGTCCAGGAAGAGGTGTTCGGGCCGGTCGTGACCGTGCAGCAGGTCAGCTCGGAAGACGAGGCGCTGCGCTGGGCCAACGGGGTGAAGTACGGGCTCGCGGCCAGCGTCTTCACCCGCGACCACGGCCGGGCCATGCGCGCCGCCAGGCAGCTCGACTTCGGCGCGGTGTGGATCAACACGCACATCCCGTTCGCGTCGGAGATGCCGCACGGCGGGTTCAAGCACTCCGGCTACGGCAAGGACCTGTCGGTGTACGGGTTCGAGGACTACACCAGGATCAAGCACGTGATGAGCAACCTGGAGGCCTAGGCCGGCCGCACCCGGAAGGCGAGGTACCTGACCGGGTAGTAGCCGAGGCTGCCGAGCCCGGCCGGGCCTGCCGGGAACCTCGGGTCGGTGACCGTCGCCACCGTCGAGCCGTCGAGGCCGGCCGAGATCGAGGCGCCGCGGACGGTCAGCCGCATCGCGTAGCGGCGCGAGGCCGGCACCCGGCCGGCCGCAAGCACGGCGGGCTGCCTGCCGTGCCTGACGACTTGCCAGCGGCCGGCCGCGTCGACGGTGAGCTGGTAGCCGCCGAACTCGGCGGTGGCGGCATACGGGTAGCCGCTGAACCTGGCGATCAGCGACGCGCCAGGTACCGGCCTGCCGGGACGGGCCGGCGGCAGTCGCACCCGCGCGGACACCGTGTAGTCCCGCCAGGTCTTCCAGCCGGTCACCGCGTACGGCGCGGGGTCAGGCCCCGGGTTGTGCCACTCCACCGGCTCGCCCACCGTGGTCTGCGTCAGCACGCCGTTGACGTACTGGAACGACCCTTCCATCGGCGACAGCAGCCTGGCCATCCCGGCCTGGTCGGCGGACGCGGTGTAGCGCACCGGCATCGGGCCTGCGGCCGGCACCCGGAGCCGGCGGCCGCCGGCCTTGGACTGGCCGGTGGTGGTGGTCAGCGTGTACACCTGGCCAGGCAGCAGGGTGACCGAGAACGTGCTGCCGACCGGCCTGATGTCGCTGCGCCTGACGAAGAGTCCGCGCCCAGTCAGGCTGGTGCTCCAGACGTGCACCAGGGTGGCAGGCAGCCCGCCGGTCACGTGCACGGTGACGCGCTGCGGCCTGCGGGCGGTGCTGGTCTGCGCGACCAGCGTCCAGGCGGACCGGCCGGCCGCCTGGTAGCTGACATAGGAGCCGTGGCCGCCAGGCAGCCGGCCGCTGCCGCCGCCGACCAGCCGCCAGCCGGCCTGGGTGAACTGGGTAGTCTGCGCGATCACCCAGGTCAGCGGGCTGACCGTATAGCTGCCGTCCCACGGGTGATCGGCGCGGATCAGGCCGCGGTCCTCGTGCGGCAGGTCGGGCGGCATGGCGTTCAGCAGCGGCCAGACCAGGATGCCGGTCACCCCGGCCTGCCGGTAGGCGTTGACCATGGCGCGGGCCAGCCCGGCAGGTCCCGGCGCCGCCGGGTTGCTGCCGGTGGCCGGCGTGGCGCCGAGCTCTGACTCCCACAGCGGCTTGCCCTGGCTGGCCGACAGCCGCCGGGCCTGCGCGCTCGCGGTGCAGCCGAAGCCGCTGGTCGGATAGCCGCAGGTGTCGTGCGCGCCGATGACCGCGACCGCGTGATCCAGCGCGGGATCGGCGGCCATCTCGGCGGCCACCCGCCAGTTCCTCGCGTCGGCGGCGACGATCTGGGTGCTGGCGAAGCCGCTGGCGTTCAGCGCGGACCGCAGCTCGACGTACCAGGCGGCCTGCAGGCCAGACCCGGCCAGGAAGTGCTCGTTCCAGCCGCCCAGGTAGCTGATGTGCAGACCCTGCGAGCTGGCGCAGCGCAGCCAGCTGATCAGGTACCGGATGTCGGCGCGTGACCAGATGCCGGACCTGCCTGACCTTACCCAGGACGGCGCGGCCCACTGCAGGCCGTAAAGCCGGATCGCCGGGTTCCGCGCCAGCGCCTGCCTGGCCAGCCAGAACTCGTAGCCAGCGCGGCAGTCGAGGTGGCCGCTGACCTGCTCGACTGACGGCTCCGCGCCGTCGGTCGAGTTCGCGTCGCCGCCGATCTCCAGCTTGAGCAGCTGCAGCGAGGCGCCGTAGTGCGGGCTGAACAGGTAGTCCAGGATCTGGCTGCGCTCCGGCTGCGGGTAGTCGATCAGCAGCCTGGAGTTGCCGCCGCCGCCGCTGATCGCGCCGATGCCCTGGAACAGCGGGCCCGGCCTGGCGCCGTCGATGGTGATCGCCGGGCCGGGGCCGGCCGGCGAGACGGCCGCGACCGGCGGGTGCCGCCTGGCCGGAGCGGCGGTGCTGCACGACCCGACCAGCAGCACCATGCCGAGAGCCGCCAGCACGGACGCGGCGCGGGACGGCATGGGCCACGGTATCAACAGCATTGATAGCTGCTGTTTTGTCTGCAATGATCTGGCGCCATGACCGGGCCAACGATGACCCGCAGGCAGCTGCTCGGCGCGGCCGGCGCGGTTGGCGCGGCCGGCCTGCTGGCAGCGTGCGGCAACGGCGCGGCCGCGGACGGGCCGGCCGCGGACACGGTCGGCAGCGCCACCTGGTGGGCGAAGCAGAAGCTGCACCACACCGTGAACTTCGCCAACTGGCCGTACTACATCGACGTGCTGCACAACCGGCACCCGACGCTGCAGCACTTCACCGCGCTGACCGGGATCAGCGTGAACTACACCGAGCCGATCATCGAGAACCTGCCGTTCTACGCGAAGATCAAGCCGTCGCTCGAGGCCAGGCAGTACACCGGCTACGACATCATCGTGTCGACCAACAACAGCCCGCCGCTTGGCGACCTGATCCAGAACGGCTGGCTGATCCCGCTCGACCGCAGCATGATGACCAACTTCAACACCTACGCCGGGCCGCTGATCAGGAACCCGTCCTGGGACCCTGGCAACAAGTACACGATGGCCTGGCAGTCAGGCTGGACGGCCATCGGGTACAACGGCGCCGCGGTCAAGGACCCGGGCACCAGCGTTGGCCTGCTGTTCGAGAAGCGGCTCGCGGGCCGGGTCGGGATGATGTCAGACCCGCAGGAACTGGGCAGCCTCGGCCTGCTTGCGATCGGCGTTGAGCCGGTGACCTCGACCGAGTCCGACTGGGTGAAGGCGGCCAAGCTGCTGCGCCAGCAAAAGAGCGACGGCATCGTCCGCGGCTACTACGACCAGGGCTACATCGACTACCTGAAGAACGGCGAGATCTGGGTGTCACAGGCCTGGTCGGGCGACATCTTCCAGGCCGACACCATCAGCAAGTACAAGGACCTGCACCTGCTGATCCCGGACGAGGGCGGCATGTTCTGGACCGACAACATGTGCATCCCGATGTACGCGCAGAACCCGAAGGACGCCATGACGCTGATGGACTACTTCTATCAGCCGCAGATCGAGGCGGTCGTCGAGTACTACAACGACTACGTGTGCCCGGTGCCCGCCGCCAGGCGGGTGCTGCTGAACCCGGCCGGCTGGGCCAAGACCGAGCTGGCGGCGATGCAGCCGGAGATCGGGCTGCCGCCGTCCTACACAGCGAACTCGCCGCTGGTGTTCCCGACCGAGGCATACATCAAGAACTCCAGGGACTATTACCAGTACAAGAACCAGGAAGAGCTGACGGCGTGGAACGATCTGTTCGTTCCGATCACGCAGCACTCATAGCCGGGGGTAGGCCACGGACCACGATCTGGCCGCCGCCTCGCTCGCCGGGGCGAGGCCGGTCCCTTACTGGCTTGACCAGCCTGGCGCCCCGGCCGCGCTGCCGGCGCTGACCGGCCAGCTGCGCGCCGACCTGGCCGTGGTGGGCGGCGGGTTCACCGGCCTGTGGACCGCGCTGCTGGCGAAGGAAGCCGACCAGGCGGCCGATGTGGTGCTGCTCGAGGGCCGCCGGGTCGGCTGGGCGGGCACCGGCAGGAACGGCGGGTTCTGCTCGGCCAGCATCACGCACGGGCTAGCGAACGGGCAGGACCGGTTCCCTGCCGAGCTGGCGGCGCTGGACCGGATCGGGCGCCGCAACCTGGACCAGATCGAGGCGGCGGTCGCCAACTACGGCATCGACTGCGACTTCACCAGGAGCGGCGAGCTGGCCGTCGCCACCGCTGGCTGGCAGCTGGCCGGCCTGCGGCACGCCGCCGAGCTGGGCAGCAAGCTCGGCGCCGACGTGCGGCTGCTTGACGCGGCGCAGGTGCAGGCGCAGGTCGGTTCGCCGGCCTACCTGGGCGGGCTGTGGGATGTCGGCGGCTGCGCGATCGTGGATCCGGCCAGGCTTGCCTGGGGCCTGCTGGCTGCCTGCCTGCAGGCCGGCGTGCGGGTCTTCGAGCACACGCCGGTGCGCGCCATCGAGGAGACCGTCAGCACCGGGCCGCTGCGGCTGCGCGCGGAGGCCGGCAGCGTGCTGGCGAACCGGGTCGCGCTGGGCACCGGCGCGTTCGCCCCGCTGCTGCGGAGGCTGCGGTACTACCTGGTCCCGGTGTACGACTACGCGCTGATGACCGAGCCGCTGAGCCGTGACCAGCTCGCCAGCATCGGCTGGCGGCAGCGCCAGGGCGTGGGGGACAGCGGCAACCAGTTCCACTACTACCGGCTGACGGCCGACAACCGGATCCTGTGGGGCGGGTACGACGCGGTCTACTACTACGGCGGCAAGATCGCCGCAGGAAACGACCAGCGCGAGCGCACGTTCGGTGCGCTCGCAGCCCACTTCTTCGACACGTTCCCGCAGCTCGAGGGTTTGTCCTTCACGCATAAGTGGGGCGGCGTGATCGATACCTGCAGCCGCTTTTGCGTGTTCTTCGGTACCGCGAGGGCGGGCAGGCTCGGCTACGCGGCCGGATATACCGGCCTCGGCGTCGGCGCGAGCAGGTTCGGCGCCAGCGTGCTGCTCGACCTGCTGTCCGGCCGGCCGACCGAGCTGACCGAGCTCGAGCTGGTCAGGACCAGGCCGCTGCCGTTCCCGCCGGAGCCGCTGCGCTCGGCCGGCATCCAGCTCACCCGCTGGTCGCTGGCCAGGGCCGACGCCAGCGAGGGCCGCCGCAACCTGTGGCTGCGCGCGCTTGACCGGGTGGGCCTCGGCTTCGACTCCTAGCTCGCTCCCGGCTAGCTGCCGTCGCCCATCTCGGCGATCACCTCGGCGGCGGTCATCGGCTTGGAGAACATCGGGTAGTCGTAGGCGATGGCGTTCTCGTGCTCGGCCACCGAGGTCGCCGACGTGCAGTCGGTCAGCGTGATCACCTGGTAGCCGTTCTCGTAGCCGGTCCGCATGGTGGACTCGACGCAGCAGTTGGTCAGGAACCCGCCGAGCACGATCGTCTTGATGCCCTTGCTGCGCAGGATGAAGTCGAGGTTGGTGCTGGCGAAGGTGTCCAGGCCGCGCTTGCCCTCGATGACGATGTCGCCTTCCTGCGGTGCCAGCTCGTCCACGATCGCGGCGCCCCAGCTGCCCTTCACGAACGCGGTGCCGTCCACCACGCCCTTGAGGATCCCGTACGGATGGCTGCTCAGCTCGTTGTAGCCGGCCGCGAAGGTGATCGGCGCGTGCATGATCGTGACGCCGGCCGCCCTGGCGGCCTGCACCACGTCGGCGGTGTTGGCGAGCATGTTGGTCTGCTCCATCACCTCGGCGACCGCGCCGTGCAGCGCGCCGCCGTCGGTGGTGAACTCGTTCTGGTACTCGATGAGCACGAGCGCTGTGGTAGCGGGGTCGAGCGGCATGCTGGCTCCTTCGGTGCGAGTCGTCGTTTTACGCTAGCCCGCGCGGGCCTGCCGGTGGAATGGTGGCCGCATGCCAACTCGCCTCGTGCACATGGTGCTGGACGCGAACGACCCGGTCAGGCTGGCCAGCTTCTGGGCACCGGCGCTCGGCTGGCGGGCGGACCTCGGTGACCTGCCCGACGAAGCCGCGGTGATGCCGGCGGGCTACAGGTACCCGGCGAGCGGCGCGGTGCCGCTCATACTGATTCCGGTGGCAGAGCCCAAGGCCGGGAAGAACCGCATCCACCTGGACCTGGCCACCCAGAGCGCGACCGGGCAGCAGGAGCTGGTGGCGAAGCTGCGCGAGCTTGGCGCCTCGCCGGTCGACATCGGCCAGGGCGACGTGCCGTGGGTAGTGCTTGCCGATCCTGAGGGCAACGAGTTCTGCGTGCTTGAGCCACGGCCGGTCTACTCCGGCACCGGTCCGGTGGCGGCGATCGTCGTGGACTGTGCCGACCCGGCCGCGCAGGGCACGTTCTGGGCCGCGGCGTCCGGCTGGCGGCTGGCCGAGTCCGATCCCCGGCTGTGCAGGCTGCGGGCACCGGACGGGACCGGCCCCTACCTTGAGCTGGTCAGCTCGCAAGACCCCAAGACGGCGAAGCACCGGCTGCATCTCGACGTCGCCCCTTACCCTGGCGACGACCCGGCCAGGGCCGTCGCCGACTTGGTCGCGGCCGGCGCCAGCACCGCGGACGTCGGCCAGGGCGAGGTGACCTGGACGGTGCTCGCGGACCCCGAAGGCGGCGAGTTCTGCGTGCTCAGCCCGCGCTAGCAGGCCCGGTTAGCTGGCAGGGCCGGTCAGCTGGCAGGCCCGGTTAGCTGGCAGCTGACTGCAGCGCGAGCAGCGCGACGTGCAGCGACAGCCGGGACTCGGCCGGCTCGATGTCGGTGCCGAGCACCGCGGAGATCTGCCTGAGCCGCTCGTACATGGTCGGCCTGGCTAGCTGCGCGCGCTTGGCCGCCTCGGCCTTGTTGCCGCCGGCCTCCAGGTACGCGGTGAGCGCCCGCATGAGCTGGCTGCCGGCGGCGTGGTCGTGGGCGAGCAGCGGGCCTAGCTCACGCTCGGCGAAGGCCTGCAGCCGCGGGTCGTCCCTGAGCAGGTGCAGCAGCCCGTACAGGCGCAGGTCGGGCAGCCGGTAGAACGGCTGGGCGGCGCCGGTGCGCGCGGCGGCGGCGGCCACGTGCGCGGCGTCGGCGAACGAGTGCTGCACCTCGGCGAGCGACTCCACCACGCTGCCGGCGCCGATGACGTCGCGGCCGGCCAGCCGCGGCCGCAGCTGCCTGGCCAGCCTGCCGAGCACGGCGTCGGGGTCGGCCCGCGGCGGCAGCGCGAGCAGTGCCGCGACCCGGTCGTGGTCAAGCGAGCTGACCAGCACCGGCACCCGCTGCTCCTGGCAGGCCGCGGCGACCGCGTCGGCGACTGCGGCGGTACGCGCCAGTCCGGCCAGCGGCGCGCCTTCGTGGTCCAGGCAGATCACCACGGCGAGCAGCGGCCTGCCGGTGACCGGGACGCCAAGCGCCCTGGCCCTGGCGGCGGCCTCGGCCGGATCGCTGTAGCCATGGCCGTACCGCCCCGGCGGGACGACCCCGCCGAGCCCACCCGCAGGGAACAGGGCGGACAGCACGGTGCGGTGCGCCTGCCGCTCCACGCTGGCCTGCTGATGATCGAGCAGGCGGCCAAGGGCAAGCGTGGTGGCGGCCCGCTCGATCAGCACCGCGTCGCCGGCCGCTGGCTGGCCGGGCCGCATCATGATCAGCCTGCCCCAGTCCTCGCCCCGCGCGCCGACCGCGGTGACCAGCCAGCCTGCGGCGGGGTCGTAGCTGGTCCGGCCGGTCAGGATGACCGCGCGGGACCGCGCGGCGAAACCGGCCAGCAGCGCGGCCGCGTCCTGGCCGGCCGGCGCGCAGGCGAGCACCTGATGCGCCAGGTTCTCCAGCACGACCGGGCAGCCTGCCAGCGTCGCTGCCTGGCTGACGACCTCATCCGCGTCGGCTCCGGACACCGCCAGCTCGGTGAACACCTGGTGCAGCCGGTCCGCCGAGCGCAGCTCGGCCAGCTGCGCGTCGATGATCAGGCCGTGCACGGCCTCGGTGATCTCGATGAACTGGGTCTCGCGCTCGAGCACGATCAGCGGCAGCCGGTGGCTGTCCGCGGCGGCTACCAGCGCTGGCGGGAGGCTTTGCGAGTACCGCGAGCCAAGCTCGACGGCGAGCGCGCTGACCCCGACCGCGGACAGCTCGGCCACGTAGTTCTCCAGGCCCGCGGCGTCCCCTGGCAGCGCGATGCCGGTGGACAGCACCAGCTCACCGCCCCTGAGCAGGTGCGCCGCCCTGGCGAGCTCGATCACGTGCACCCATCTGACCTGCGCGTCCAGCCGGTCGGCGGCGGTCAGCACCCTTGGGGCGCCGCGCCTGACCGGCTCGAGCGCAAGCACCTGCGCGACGGTCGGCAGCACCTGACCTCCACCGATGTTCGCTGACGAAAAGCAAGGCAGATTGCCCAGCCAGCTTACGGAGTGTCAGGTGCGCGGCCGGTGCCTCGGCCGGCCGCTGGGTAGAACCTGGCCGGGGGGCGCAGGTGAGCATTCAGTACTCGGGGCTATTCGTGGTCGCCGTGGTGGCGTTCGCCGCGCCGGTCGTTGCCAGGATCGTGCCCAGGCGGCTGGTCCCGCCGGTGGTGCTCGAAGTGCTGATCGGCTTCGCCGTGGGCCCGCAGGGTCTGGGCCTGGTCAGTGCCACCGGCGGGGTGTACGTGCTGTACCTGCTCGGCTTCGGCTTCCTGCTGTTCCTGGCCGGCCAGGAGGTGGAGGTCGAGCGGTTCCGCGGCCCGACCTTCAGGCTGGCCGGGGCGAGCTTCGCGGTGAGCGTGGCGGTGGCCTTCCCGGTCGCGGCGCTGCTGCGGCTGATCTCGTCCGGCGCCGACCTCACCCTGCTGGCGCTCGCGCTGACCGCGAGCACGCTCGGGGTGATCGTGCCGGTGCTCCGCGACGCCGGCGAGATCGACACCGACTTCGGCCAGCTCGTGGTGATGGCCGGATCGGTGGGCGAGTTCGGCGCGCTGATCCTGCTGACGATCTTGTTCTCGGCGCAGCCAGAGCCGACGTACGTGCAGGTCCTGTACGTGGTGGCGCTGGCCGCGGCGGCGATCCTCGGCGCGATCGGGCTGCGCAGGGTGTGGCAGTCTCGCTGGCTTCGGCGGCTGCTGCTTGCCACCGACCAGTCCACCGCGCAGCTGCGGGTGCGCGGCGGGTTCGTGGTGTTGCTGGCGTTCGCCGGCCTTGCGCACAAGTTCGGCGTGGACACGCTGCTCGGCGCGTTCGTCGGGGGCATCGTGCTGCGGGTGGCCGACCGCGATGACCGGCCGACCCAGGCCAGGTACCAGGGCAAGCTGCACGCGATCGGCTACGGCTTCCTGGTGCCGGTGTTCTTCATCGTGACCGGGGTGAAGTTCGACCTCAAGTCGCTGTTCGCCAGCCCGTCGTCGCTGGCCCTGCTGCCTGCCCTGATCGCGGCCCTGCTGGTGGCCAGGGCGGCGCCCGCGCTGCTGTACCGGCGGCGAACCGGCAGCAGGCCGGCGGTGGCGGCCGGGCTGCTGCAGGCGACGACGCTGACCTTCCCCGTGGTGGTCGCCGAGGTGGGCAGGAGCCTCGGGCTGATGACGGAGGCCACCGCGGCCGCACTGGTCGGCGCCGCGGTTGTCTCGGTGCTGCTGTTCCCGGCAGCGGCGGCCGCGCTCCGGCCGTGGACCCGTCGCCCTGACACAGTGACAGGCACGCCAAGTCCCGGCTGACAGACCGTAACTTGGCTGCTCAGCCTGTCGGCGGCAGACTTGACCGCATGAAGCCTGCGAGCGACGCGGACGGCGCGGAGAAGCGAGCAATCAAGCACATCTCGCACTGGATCGACGGCAAGCCGTGGCTGGGTGAGGCGGCCAGCAGCGGCGATATCTACAACCCGGCCACCGGGGCGATCAGCGGCACCGTTGACTTCGGCGGCGCCGCCGAGGTGGCGGCCGCGGTCGGCGCCGCGGCCAAGGCGCTGCCGGGCTGGCGGGAGACCTCACTGGTCAAGCGCGCCGCGGTGATGTTCGCGTTCAGGGAGCTGGCCAGGGCGCATACGGCCGAACTCGCCGGGCTCATCACCGCCGAGCACGGCAAGGTCGCCTCTGACGCGGCCGGCGAGGTGGCCCGCGGGCTCGAGGTCGTCGACTTCGCCTGCGGCATCCCGCACCTGCTGAAGGGCGGCTTCTCGGAGAACGTGTCCACCGGGGTCGACGCCTACTCGATCAGGCAGCCGGTCGGGGTGGCGGCGGGCATCACCCCGTTCAACTTCCCGGCGATGGTGCCGATGTGGATGTTCCCGATCGCGCTTGCCTGCGGCAACACGTTCGTGCTCAAGCCGTCGGAAAAGGACCCGTCTGCCTCGATCCTGATCGCCAGGCTGCTCGCCGAGGCCGGGCTGCCGGACGGTGCGTTCAACGTGGTGCAGGGCGGCAAGGAGGCGGTCGACGCGCTGCTCGCGCATGATGATGTCAAGGCGGTCAGCTTCGTCGGGTCAACGCCGGTCGCCAGGTACATCTACGAGCACGGGACCGCGGCGGGCAAGCGGGTGCAGGCACTCGGCGGCGCGAAGAACCACATGGTGGTGCTGCCGGACGCGGACCTTGACCTGGCCGCGGACGCGGCGGTGAACGCGGGCTTCGGCTCGGCTGGCGAGCGGTGCATGGCGATCTCGGTCGTCGTTGCGGTCGACCCGGTCGGCGACGAGCTGGTCAGGCGGATCGGCGAGCGGGTGGCCGGGCTCACGGTCGGCCCAGGTGACCTGGCGGAATCCGAGATGGGCCCGCTGGTCACCGGCGCGCACCGGGACAAGGTGGCCGGCTACCTGGACTCCGGGGTGGCCGAGGGCGCGCAGCTCGCCATCGACGGCAGGCGGCACCCGGTCAGCGGCGGCGAGGCCGGCGGCTTCTGGCTCGGCCCGAGCCTGCTCGATCACGTGACGCCGGCCATGGGGTGCTACCGGGACGAGATCTTCGGGCCGGTGCTGTCGGTGGTGCGCGCCGCAAGCTACGCCGAGGCGCTCGAGGTCATCAACGGCAGCCCGTACGGCAACGGCACCGCGATCTTCACCAACGACGGCGGCGCGGCCCGGCGGTTCACCCACGAGGTCGAGGTCGGCATGGTGGGGGTGAACGTGCCGATCCCGGTGCCGATGGCGTTCTACTCCTTCGGCGGCTGGAAGTCGTCGCTGTTCGGTGACACGCACGTGCACGGCACCGAGGGCGTGCACTTCTACACCCGCGGCAAGGCAGTCACCTCGCGCTGGCTCGACCCGAGCCACGGCGGTGTCAACCTCGGCTTCCCGGTGAACAGCTAGCCGGTGCCGACCGGCAGGCCACGAGCGCGCGAGCTCGGCATCCCGTTGCCAGACAAGAACTGGAGACTGACTGACGATGACTGACCGCACGTTTGACCAGGCCCGCGGCGCCGAGGTGTTCGCGCTCGACCGCGCGCACGTGTTCCATTCCTGGTCAGCGCAGAAGGCGCTGAAGCCGCTGCCGGTGGCCGCCGCCGAGGGCTCGTACTTCTGGGACTACGACGGCAACAGGTACCTGGACTTCTCCAGCCAGCTGGTGAACACCAACATCGGCCACCAGCACCCGAAGGTGACCGCCGCGATAGCCGAGCAGGCGGCCAAGCTGACCACGATCGCGCCGCAGCACGCCAACGAGCCGCGCAGCCAGGCCGCGGCACGGCTGGCCGCGCTTGCGCCACCGGGCATGCAGAAGGTGTTCTTCACCAACGGCGGTGCCGACGCGAACGAGAACGCGATCAGGATGGCCAGGCTGCACACCGGGCGGGCGAAGGTGCTCAGCTTCTACCGCTCGTATCACGGCAACACCGGCGCAGCCATCACCTCGACCGGTGACCCGCGGCGCTGGCCGAACGAGTACGCGACCGGGCACGTGCACTTCTTCGGGCCGTACCTGTACCGCTCGCCGTTCTGGGCGGCGACGGCCGAGCAGGAGGCGGCACGCGGCCTCGAGCATCTGGAGCAGGTGATCCAGATGGAGGGCCCGGCGACCATCGCGGCGGTGCTGCTCGAGACCATCGTCGGCACCGCCGGCGTGCTGATCCCGCCGCCCGGCTACCTGGCCGGCGTGCGCGCGCTCTGCGACAGGTACGGGATCGTCTACATCGCCGACGAGGTGATGTGCGGGTTCGGCCGGGCCGGCAGCTGGTTCGCGTTCGAGCAGCAGGGCTTCACCCCCGACCTCATCACCTTCGCCAAGGGCTCCAACTCCGGCTACGTGCCGGTCGGCGGGGTGATCATCTCCGATGAGATCGCCGCGACCTTTGACGACCGGGTCTTCCCTGGCGGGCTCACCTACTCCGGGCATCCGCTTGCCTGCGCCTCGATCGTCGCGACGATCGACGTGATGAAGGACGAGGGCATCGTGGAGAATGCCGCCAGGATCGGCCGCGAGGTGCTCGGCCCTGGCCTCAGTGAGCTGGCGGACCGGCACCCGGTGATCGGCGAGGTCCGCGGCACCGCCGTGTTCTGGGCGCTCGACCTGGTGTCCGACCGGCAGACCAGGCAGATGCTCGCGCCCTACGGCGGGTCGTCTGACGGCATGAACGCGCTGGTCGCCGAGTGCAAGAAGCGCGGGCTGATCCCGTTCACCAACTACAACAGGCTGCATGTGGTGCCGCCGTGCAACGTGTCGGAGGCCGAGGCGAAGGAAGGCCTGGCGATCCTGGACGAGGCGCTGGCCGTGGCTGACCGGTACTACACCGGCTAGCGCGGCCTGGCGGGCGCTGGCGGCGGCGGCGGGCAGGACTGACCATAGGTGTCATGGACGCCCGGCCCGATCAGGTGCAGTTCGGCAGCCGGCGGCCGGCCCGGTGGCAGCGCGGCCGGGCACGGACGGCAGCGATCGCCGGTGCCGCCATGCTCGTCGCGCTGGCCGGTTACGGGCTTGCGGCCCGCCAGCACGGCAGGCCGCAGCCGGCGCCGGTCAGCGTCATCGACACCGGGCACCGGCTGCTCGGCGTGGCCGGCGGCCTTGAGCTGTACGGGCAGGGCGCCGACGCCGTGGTCCGTATCCAGCTGGCCAGCGGCAAGGTCACCGTCACCAGGTTTCCGCGGCTGCGCAGTGCCGGGCCGGTGTCATTCGTGGTCGGCAGGGACTGGGCACTGGTCAGGCCGCTTGACCGCGGGCCTGGCTACCTGATCAGCGCGAGCCAGCCAGCTCGGGTGCTGTCCGGGCCGCTCGGACCCGGCGGCCTGCTGCTGTTGCCGGGACCGGAGCCGGGCCAGCTCTGGTCCGGCGCCGCCGTAGCGGACGCGGGGCCGATGCTGGTCAGGCGGCTGGACGGCACGCTCACCGGGACGACAGGCCCGCGCCCTGAGGGCAGCTGGCCGGTGGCCAGCGGCACCGGGTCCTACCTGTTGCTCGAGCCGAACGGACTGTCCATCCCGCAGCCGGGCGGGTCCGGGCTGACCACGCTGCGGCTCAGTTCGGTGCTCGCGATCGGGCCTGGCAGCCTGCTGGTCACCCAGTGCCGCCGCTTTCACTGCGCCGCCGTGCTGGTGGACGAGCGCACCGGGCACCGCCGGGCGCTGCCCGGGCTGAACTACGATGCGGTCCAGCTGACCGGCGTGATCGCGCCGGACGGGCGGCTCGCGGCGTTCTCCCAGTGGACCAACAACCAGGTCGCGCTCGAGCTGCTCAACCTGACCACCGGGACCGAGCGCGAGGTGCTTGCCCCGCTCGGCCAGGCCGGGCTTGACGAGCAGTCACTGGTCTGGTCGCCGGACAGCCGGTGGCTGTTCGCGGCGCTGAGCACCGGCCGGATCGTGGCCATCAACGCCGCGTCCGGCCGGGTCACCGGCCTCGGCGTCCGGCTGCCCGCGGTATCCCAGCTCGCCGCCTGGCCGGGCAGTACCGGCTCGGGCGGGGTTATCCCGCAGCCGAGCGATCCTCAGCCGAGGTAGGCAAGGGTCGGCAGGCCG
>JASHQL010000093.1 GCA_030039155.1 Streptosporangiaceae bacterium
TCAGGCGAGGCGCCGTCAGGCGAGGCGCCGTCAGGCAGCGATCGCTGACCGCTGCTGCGTGGTGGCCGGCTCGAGCGCCAGCTCGAGCACCTCGCGCACGTCGCTCACCGGGTGCACGTCGAGCGCCCCGAGCACGTGCTCTGGCACGTCCTCCAGGTCCGGCTCGTTCCGCTTCGGGATGAGCACGGTGGTGATGCCGGCCCGGTGCGCGGCGAGCAGCTTCTGCTTCAGCCCGCCGATCGGCAGCACCCGGCCGGTCAGCGAGACCTCGCCGGTCATCGCCACATCGGACCTGACCAGCCGGCCGGACAGCAGCGACGCGAGCGCCGTGGTCATGGTGATCCCGGCGCTCGGGCCGTCCTTCGGCACCGCGCCGGCCGGCACGTGCACGTGCACCCCGCGGTCCTTCAGGTCGCCGACTGCCAGCTCAAGCTCCGCGCCGTGCGAGCGCAGGTAGGACAGCGCGATCTGCGCGGACTCCTTCATCACGTCGCCGAGCTGGCCGGTCAGCGTGACGCCGGTGCTGCCGGTCTCCGGGTCGGCCAGCGACGCCTCGATGAACAGCACGTCGCCGCCGGTGCCGGTGACCGCGAGCCCGGTCGCGACGCCGGGCACCGCGGTGCGCTCGGCCGACTCCGGCGTGTGCCGCGGGTGGCCGAGGTACCCGTGCAGGTCGTCCTGCCCGATCGTGACCGGCACCGGCTGCTTGCCGGACTCGGCCTGCGCCGCGACCTTGCGCAGCAGCCTGCCGATGCCACGCTCGAGCGACCTGACGCCGGCCTCGCGGGTGTACTCGGCGGCGAGCTTGCGCAGCGCGTCGTCGGTGATGGTCACGTCGGCCGCGTCCAGGCCCGCCCGGTCAAGCTGCCTTGGCAGCAGGTGGTCACGGGCGATGGTGACCTTCTCGTCCTCGGTGTAGCCGTCGAGCGTGATCAGCTCCATCCGGTCGAGCAGCGGGCCGGGAATGGCGTCAGCCACGTTGGCCGTGGCGATGAACAGCACGTCGGACAGGTCCAGCTCGACCTCGAGGTAGTGGTCGCGGAACGTGTGGTTCTGCGCCGGGTCGAGCACCTCGAGCAGCGCGGCTGTCGGGTCGCCGCGGTAGTCGGCGCCCAGCTTGTCCACCTCGTCGAGCAGGATCACCGGGTTCATCGAGCCCGCCTCGCGGACCGCGCGGACGATCCTGCCTGGCAGCGCGCCGACGTAGGTGCGCCGGTGCCCGCGGATCTCGGCCTCGTCCCTGATCCCGCCGAGCGCGACCCTGGCGAACTTGCGGCCCATGGCCCTGGCCACCGACTCGCCGAGCGAGGTCTTGCCGACTCCAGGCGGCCCGGCCAGCGCGAGCACGGCGCCGCTGCGGCGGCCACCGATCAGCGCCAGGCCCTTGTCCGCGCGCCGCTTGCGCACCGCGAGGTACTCGATGATGCGGTCCTTCACGTCATCGAGACCCGCGTGATCGGCGTCAAGCACCCGGCGGGCCCCGTCGATGTCGTAGGCGTCATCGGTGCGGGTGTTCCACGGGATCTCCAGCACCGTGTCCAGCCAGGTCCTGATCCAGCCGGCCTCCGGTGACTGGTCTGAGCCGCGCTCGAGCTTGGCGGCCTCCTTCAGCGCCGCCTCCTTGACCTTCTCCGGCAGGTCGGCTTCCTCGATCCTTGACCGGTAGTCCTCTTCCTCCGAGGACGGCTGGCCATCGAGCTCGGCAAGCTCCTTGCGGATCGCCGCGAGCTGCTGGCGGAGCAGGAACTCGCGCTGCTGCTTCTCCATGCCCTCGCGCACGTCGTTCTGGATGGTCTCGGCCACGTCCAGCTCGGCCAGCTGCTCGCGGGCCCAGCCGGTCAGCAGCTCAAGGCGCTGCCTCGGGTCGATGGTCTCGAGCAGCTCCCTGCGCTGGTCGAGCGACAGGTAGCTGGCGTAGCCGGCGCTGTCGGCCAGCGCCGACGGGTCGGTGATCCGCTGCAGCGCGTCCACCACCTGCCAGGCGCCGCGCTTTTGCAGGATGCTGGCGGCAAGCGAGCGGTACTCCCTGGCCAGCTCGGCTGCCCGGTCATCGGCGGCCGGCTCCTCGGCGATGGTGCCGTTCACCCAAAGGGCGGCACCAGGCCCGACGGTGCCCGCGCCGATCTGCACCCTGGAGATGCCGCGAACGACGGCCGCGTGCTCGCCGCTCGGCAGCCGGCCGGTCTGCTCCACGCTGGCCAGCGTGCCGATGGCCGCGTAGCTGCCGGTCAGCCTTGGCACAAGCAGCACCTGGGGCTGGCCCTCGGCGTCGGCCGAGCGGGCTGCGACGCGCGCTGCCTCGATGGCGGCACGCGCTTCCTGACTGGATATGTCGAGTGGCACCACCATGGTGGGCAGCACCACAGAATCGTCAAGCGGCAGGACCGGCAGTGAGACGGTCTCTGGCATCTGAGGTCACTTCCTCGCAAGAGGCTTACTTGATTACAGCCTCACAAGCGCTTTGCGACCCCAGTTTGTTCCGCGCCGCGTTCGCCGCTAGCGGACGGCCGCGCTGCCGGACGCCGTCGATGATCATGAGACGCCACGTGGGGAAGATTACTGTTGCTATAACGACAGCAATCCTCCCCATGTGCCCGGTCAAGATCCACTCCGATGCCGCGAACTAGTAGAAATCGGGCAGCTAGCCGCTCAACGCACGACATCTGGCCTGGCGGCTAGCTCACTGGCCTGGCGGCTAGCTCATCGGGTAGCGGCGGAACCCGACCGCGTACTCCACGCCGGCGCCAAGGCCTACATAGCCGGCCAGGTTGCGGAGGAACTCGTCGGGGTCGAAGGCCCGGCCGAGCCCGTCGAGGTAGGCCTTGTGCAGCTTGAGCGAGGCGATTCCGGCCTCGATCGTGCCGGTGACGTCGACGAAGTGGGTCGGGTCGGCGCCGGTCGCCACGAACGCGTCCCTGATGGTGGAGATCGCCGGTCCGGCATCGGGGAACACCCACTCGTTCGCCGCGTCCCGGCAGGCGTCAAGCACGGCGAGCCCGACGGCCCGGTGATCCGCGTGATTCACCGGGCCGTCCTCGCCCCAGGTCAGCGCGAAGCTCATCGTGATGACGACCTCCGGCCTGAGCCTGCGGAAGGCGGCCGCCAGGTCACGGCGCAGCGGGATGCCGTATTCGACGACCCCGTCGGCGTGATCAAGGAAGATCACCTCGGTGACGCCGACCGCCGCCGCGCTGCGCCGCTCCTCGTCCTCGCGTAGCGGTCCGACCTCGGCCGGTAACCGCCCGGCGATGCCTGCTTCCCCCCTGGTGGCGAGCAGGTAGCTCACCTGCTTGCCCTGGCCGGTCCAGCGGGCGACCGCGGACGCTACGCCATATTCCAGGTCGTCAGGATGCGCGACGACCGCGACAGCCCGCTGCCAGTCCTCCGGCATGGGCTGCATGTCAGATAACGGTGGAGTCCCGGCCCGGCTCGCCTGCGCCGCCGCCCTGCTGGCTGGCAGCGGCAATGGTCCGCGCGTGGTTCACCCTGGCGAACACGTCGGCTACCTGGGCCTTGCTGTACACCGGAATCTGCGAGGTGTGCACGAAGCCGCGGCCCTGCACCGTCACCTGCACCGTGCCCTGCGTCTTCTCCTCCTTGACCAGCAGGAACAGCAGGCCGAGCAGGCAGGCGAAGAACAGGATGATGGCCAGCACGATTGCCCAGGTCGGAATCCCCTGCGTGGTCGTGCTCATGTCGTTGACGGTCCACGTCACGTCGCCGATCGGCACCGTGCCGCTTGGCGTGTGCACGCTGGTCGCCGTCACCGTGATGTCGCCGATGGTCACCAGCACGGGATCGCCGGACGGGCTCGGCACGAGCTCGGCGCCCGGCTGCGGCGGCATGTCCGGCGCCGGCTGGTAGATGGGCGTCGGCCCTGGCTGGTAATCCTGGGTCGGGGGACCTGGCTGGAAGCCAGGACCTGGTGACGGATTGCCTGGCCAGGGGGGAGGCGACTGGGGGTCTGACGGCTGGCCGGAAGGCGACCAGTCTGGGGAGTATCCGCTCATCCCAGCAGAGTAACGGCCGGCCACGCCCTTCGCATCGGTGTCAGCCCTGACCGGTATACACCGGCGTCAGCAGGCCGCGCGCGGCGCTATGGCTAAGCTAGGACGACTTCTAGGCCAGGCAGCAGGCAGATTGCGGGCGTCCGGCAGGCGCCAGGCGAGGGGAGCGGGCCTGTCATGCGGACGACCGATATGCGCGTGCTGCGAGTCGCGCTGCTCGGCTGCGGCGTGGTGGGCAGCCAGGTGTACCGGCTGCTCACCGAGCAGTCGGCCGACCTGTGCGCGCGGGCCGGCGCCACGCTCGAGGTGGTCGGCGTCGCGGTCCGCGATCCGGCCAGGCCGCGCCTGGTGCAGGTCGATGCCGGGCTGTTCACCACCGCCGCGGAGGCGCTGGTCACCAGGCCGGACGTGGACATCGTGATCGAGCTGATCGGCGGGATCGAGCCGGCCAGGACGCTGCTGCTGGCCGCGCTCGGCGCTGGCAAGTCCGTGGTGACCGCGAACAAGGAACTGCTCGCGGCCGACCGCGCGGAACTGCACAGGGCCGCCAGGCAGCACGGCGGCGACCTGTATTACGAGGCCGCGGTGGCCGGCGCGATCCCGCTGCTCAGGCCGCTGCGGGAGTCGCTGGCCGGCGACGAGGTCAGGCGCGTGCTCGGCATCGTGAACGGCACCACGAACTTCGTGCTCGACCAGATGGACAGCTCGGGCGCGGATTTCGGCGAGGCGCTGGCGCGGGCCAAGCAGCTCGGCTACGCCGAGGCCGACCCGACGGCGGACATCGAGGGCCACGACGCCGCGGCGAAGGCCGCGATCCTGGCCAGCATCGCCTTCCACACCGAGGTCACCACGCGCGACGTGTACGCGGAGGGCATCTCGGCGATCACGCCAGCCGACATCGAGAACGCGCGGTCGCTCGGCAGCGTGGTGAAGCTGCTGGCGATCTGCGAGCGGTGCAACGGCGGCATCTCGGCCAGGGTGCACCCGGCCATGATCCCGCGGGTGCACCCGCTGGCCGCGGTGCGCGACGCCTACAACGCGGTGTTCGTCGAGGCTGAGGCGGCCGGACGGCTGATGTTCTACGGCGCCGGCGCGGGCGGCCAGCCGACCGCGAGCGCGGTGCTCGGTGACATCGTGGCGGTGGCGCGGAACCGGCTTGCCGGGCTGCGCGGGCCGGACGCGTCAACCTACGCCGAGCTGCCGCTGGTGCCCATCGGTGACGCGCTCACCCGCTACTACGTGCAGCTCGACGTGGTGGACAGGCCAGGGGTGCTGGCCCCGGTGGCCGACGCGTTCGCGCAGCAGGGCGTCTCGATCAAGGCGGTGCGGCAGGAGGGCCGCGGCGAGGACGCGAACCTGGTGATCATCACCCACACCGCGCGGGAAGCGGCGCTGGCCAAGACCGTGGCGAACCTGAGCGCGATGCCCGCGGTGCGCGCCGTGGACAGCGTGCTGCGGGTCGAGGGCGAGGAGGGCGAGTGACCCGGCCGGTGCCGTCCAGCGGGGACGACCGCCAAGGACCCCCACGGCCGGGCTGGCGCGGCATCATCGCCGAGTACCGGGAGCTGCTCCAGGTGCCCGCCGGCCTGCCGGTGGTCAGCCTGCGCGAGGGCGGCACGCCGCTGCTGCCAGCCCCGGCGATCTCGGCGATGACCGGGTGCGAGGTGTACCTGAAACTCGAGGGCGCCAACCCGACGGGCTCGTTCAAGGACCGCGGCATGACCGTGGCGGTCAGCGTGGCCGCGGCGGCCGGCGCGACGACCGTGATCTGCGCGTCCACCGGCAACACCAGCGCGAGCGCCGCCGCCTACGCGGCCAGGGCCGGGCTGAGCTGCGCGGTGCTGATCCCGCGCGGCAGCGTCGCGGCCGGCAAGCTGGCCCAGGCGGTGGCGCACGGCGCGCTGCTGCTGCAGGTCGACGGCACCTTCGACGACTGCCTGGAACTGGTACGCAAGCTCGCGGCCGACTACCAGGTGGCGCTGGTGAACTCGGTGAACCCGGACCGGCTGCAGGGCCAGAAGACCGCGGCGTTCGAGATCGTCGACGAGCTGGGTGACGCCCCGGACGTGCACTGCCTGCCGGTCGGCAACGCCGGCAACATCACCGCCTACTGGCTCGGCTACACCGAGTACCGGCAGGCGGGCCACGCCAGCCGGCTGCCGCGGCTGCTCGGCTACCAGGCCAGCGGCGCGGCGCCGATCGTGACCGGCCGGCCGGTGCCAGACCCGGCCACCGTGGCGACCGCGATCAAGATCGGCAATCCGGCGTCCTGGCGGCAGGCCGAGCTGGCAAGGGATGCGTCGGGTGGCCTGATCGGCGCGGTCACCGACGAGCAGATCCTCGCCGCGTACCGGCTGCTTGCCGCTCGCGAGGGGGTATTCGCCGAGCCTGCCTCGGCGGCCGCCGTGGCCGGCCTGCTGCACGCGAGGTCGAGCGGCCAGCTGCCGGCCGGCGCCGTGGTGGTGTGCACGATCACCGGCCACGGGCTCAAGGACCCGGACACCGCGGTGGCCGGCGCGCCTGGCCCGGTCACCATCGGCGTGGACGCCGCTGCCGCAGCGGCCGCGCTGGGGCTCGCGTGACCTGGACTTCCGGTCAGGTCACCGTCCGCGCTCCGGCGACCAGCGCGAACCTCGGCCCTGGCTTCGACTCGGTGGCGCTCGCGCTGACCCTGCACGACACCGTCACGGCGCGGCTGCAGCCGGCTGGCCTGTCGATCGAGGTCACCGGCGTCGGCGCGGCTGCGGCGGCGCTCGGCGAGCGGCACCTGGTGGTGCGGGCCGTGCGTGCCGCGTGCGATGTCGTCGGCAAGCAGCCGCCTGGCATCGCCATTCATTGCGGGAACGACATGCCGCAGGGCTTTGGCCTTGGTTCTTCTGCGGCGGCGATCGTGGCTGGCCTGCTGGCCGGCCGGGCGCTGGCCGGGGATTCCGGGCGCGCCGCGCTGCCCGACGATGAGTTGCTCCGGCTCGCCTGCCAGCTCGACGGGCACGCGGACAACGTGGCTGCCTGCCTGGCCGGCGGCCTGACCATCGCCTGGACGTCGGCTGATCCAGAGCCGCCTGGCCCGCGGTCGGTGCGGCTGCAGCCGCTGCCGGACATCGTGCCGGTGCTGTGCATCCCGGACCAGCCGCTGGCCACCCAGCTGACCAGGCAGGCGCTGCCAGGCGAGGTGCCGCTTGCCGACGCGGCGGCCAACTCGGCCAGGGCCGCGCTGCTGGTGACCGCGCTGACCAGCCGGCCAGACCTGCTGATGGACGCGACCGACGACTACCTGCACCAGCGCTACCGGGCGGCGGCGATGCCGGGGTCGGCCGCCCTTGTCGGCAGGCTCCGTGCGGCGGGCGTGCCCGCGGTGGTGTCCGGGGCCGGGCCGGCCGTGCTCGCGCTGACCCTGGCAGGTGCGCGGGCGGGCGTCACGACGGTGCGCACGATCGCGGCCACCGCAGGCGGGCTGTGGCGGGTGCTGCCGCTTCGGGTGGAACCCGAGGGCGCGCAGGTAACCGCGGGGCCGGCCGAAGCCTGAGTGCTCGGGCATCGGACAGGCCTTCTGAGGCTGGTTGTCCGATTTATCTTTGCTTCTTGTCAAGCAACCTCTAGACACGCAATCGCCTGCATGTCACGCTCAATGCATTCCCTTCGTGTCGGGACATTTCTCTTTCTCCATGTCGATGCTGAGCTACCGCATTGCCTGGTTACTGCCTTGAGGGGGGCCGTCAACAATGGAAAGCAGTGCCGCTGCAGCGAGCGCCGAGCAGGGCTCTGGCCGGCGCCGGTTGCTGAAGGCCGCGGGCGTGACCGCGCTGGCGGCAAGCGCCGGGCCGCTGATCAGCTCGTGTATCAGCTTCGGCAGTTCCAAGGCCGGCTTTGATGTCCTTGCCGAGGACTGGCTCGGCAGGCTCGCCGTGGACATCGGGGCCGGCTTCGTGCCGAAGATCCTCGGCGGCGGGCTCACCGGCACCTGGGCAGCCTGGGAACCCGAGGTCCAGGCCGTCGGCGAGCAGGTGCTCGAGTACGGGCTGGTAGCGGCCGCGGCGAGCTACCAGGCCGGCGGGTCGCGGCCGCCGCGAATCTTCACCGACAGCGCCATGGGCGATAGGTACCGGTACATTCCCGGCCGTGAAGGCTATGCGCATCCGGTGCCGCCTGTGGTGTTCCTGCGGGTGTCGCGGGAGCGGTACGGCGATCCGCATACCGACATGATGATCGCGTTCGTCGATCACGCCACCAAGCACATCGTCTTCAAGCCGTGGGCCTGGCAGGCATTGTCGCTGTTCGTGAACTACCTGACCGCGAACCAGGACCCGGCGAACCTGAGCGTCGCCCGCGCCGTCTGCGTGCTCACGCTGATCCCGGCCGGCACGCAGCCGCAAACCGGCCGCATCCCTGGCGGGCTGGTGGACTTCTATAACTATAAGAGCCGGAATGGCAACGTGAAGATGGCGCTCGTGCAGGAATCGAATGGCCGTCCGACCGGCGTGATTACCGCCTCCGCCATTCCCGGCGGCGACGGGCGGCCGCTGGTGAAGTCATTCAAGCTGCCGGTCCAGCCAAACGGGATGATGTAGCAGGCTCAGCGCCGGTAGCCGGCCGCGGCCTCGATCACCGCGCCGGTTGCCAGCAGCAGGTCCTCGCTGCCCGCGGGCCCGATCAGCTGCAGGCTGGCCGGCAGCGTGTGCGCGCTCGGCACCGGCAGCGCCAGCGCTGGCAGCCCGGACAGGTTCACCGGCGAGGTCAGCGCGGTATAGGGGAACCTGGCCTGATCGGTCAGCCGTGGCGGGAAGCCTGGCATCGTCGGCAGCACCAGCAGGTCGACCTCGGTGAGCAGCCGGTTCATCTCCGCCCGCCAGTCGCGCTGGAACTCCAGCGCACGCCGGTACAGCTCAGGCGGCTGCTCCTCGCCCTCGATCAGCGAGTCGAGCACCGGCTGGCTCAGCCTGGCCCTGCTGACCGGGTCGGCGAGCAGGCTGGCGTTGCTGACCACCGCCTCACCGTCGATGACGTCGTTGTTGGCCTGCCGGGCGCGCTGCCAGCCGGCCAGCTCGGCCGGCACCACCTCGATACCGCTGCGGTCGAGCGCGGCGTCCACCGCGGCGTCGATCCGCTGGTCAACCTCGATCCCGGCCGGCCTGATCCGGCCGAGCCTGGTCGCGGCGTCGGCGGTCACCGCGAAGCCCGGCTCGAGTAGCGCCATGCCGAGCGCGACCCCGGCGATGTCCACCGCCATCGGCCCGACCGTGTCCAGGCTGGCGGCGAGCGGCCAGACGCCGGCCAGCGACACCCGCCCGTGCGTGGTCTTCAGCCCGGTGATGCCGCAGCAGGCGGCCGGGATCCTGATCGAGCCGCCGGTGTCCGAGCCGTAGCCGACTTCGGCGTCGCCGTCCGCGACGGCGACGGCCGAGCCGCTCGACGAGCCGCCTGGCACCAGGTCAGGATCGAGCGGGTTCACCGGGGTGCCGTACCAGGGATTGGTCCCTGACGCGCCGTAGGCGAGCTCGTACAGGTTCGCCTTCCCGACGATGACCGCATCGGCTGCCCGTGCGCCGGCCAGGCACGGCGCGTCCGCCTGCGCGGGCGCGGCGGACTCGGCAACCGCCAGGCTGCCTGCGGTGGTGATCGTGCCGCGCAGGTCGATCAGGTCCTTGACCGCCAGCCGCGGCCCGGTGCCGGTCCCCGGCAGCCTGGTGATGAAGGTGGACACGCACGTCAACCTAGCCCATTGCGGCAGCTTGGCTGCGCTGTCCGGCGGCCGACAACGGTTGTCAGGCCACCGCCTAGCTGGCCGGCCTGCGGCCGATTACCGTGCTTGGCGTGACGACGGGCCGGCCCAGCGCGTGGCGGTACTCCGCCGGGGGGACCACCCCCGCTGACCCGCAAGGCCAGCGGGTGCCGCTGGCCACGATCGCGCGCGAGTGGGGCCGGATCGGGTGCATCGGCTTCGGCGGCCCGCCGGCGCATATCGCGCTGCTGCGGAAGCTGTGCGTGCAGCAGCGCGGCTGGCTGTCGGCGAGCGAGTTCGAGGACGGCATCGCGGCGACCAGCCTGCTGCCCGGCCCCGCTTCCACGCAGCTGGCGATCTTCTGCGCCTGGCGGATCGGCGGCGTGGCCGGCGCACTGGTCGGCGGCGCGTGCTTCATCGTGCCAGGGCTGATCGTGATACTCGCGCTCGCCGCGCTGTTCCTCGCCCACTCGCCGCCGCGGTGGATCACCGGTGCGGCGGCCGGCGCCGGTGCGGCAGTCCCAGCGGTGGCGATCAGCGCTGCCGTCGCGCTGGTGCCGGCGAGCTGGCGGCGGGCGGTCAACGGCAAGGCGGCCGGCCGCGGTGCCGCGCCCGAGCCGCGGCCCTGGCCCAGGATCAGGTGGCTCTGCTACCTGGCAGCTGGCGGGGCGGCTGCCGCGCTGGCTGGCCAGTACGTGGTGATCGTGCTGCTGTGCTGCGGGCTGGCCGAGACGCTGCTGCGGGTTGCCAGGCCGGCCACCGCCCTGGCCCGCGAGGTGCAGCGCGGCTGGCTGCTGCCGATGCTCGGTACCGGGACGGCCGCGGCCGGCGGGCTGCTTGCGGTTGCCTGGGTGGCCGTCAAGGTGGGCGCGCTGTCGTTCGGCGGCGGGTTCGTCATCATCCCGCTGATGCAGCACGACGCGGTGCATGCCTACCACTGGATGACCGGCGCGCAGTTCCTCAGCGCGGTCGCGCTCGGACAGGTCACGCCAGGTCCAGTGGTGCAGACGGTGGCGGTGGTGGGGTACGCAGCCGCCGGAGTCGGCGGCGGGCTGCTTGCCTCGGTTGTCGCGTTCGCCCCTTCGTTCATCTTCGTGCTGGCCGGCGGTCCGCGGTTCGATGCGATCAGGGCGAGCCGCACCGCGCAGGCATTCATGACCGGCGCCGGGCCTGCCGCGATCGGCGCGATCGCCGGCGCGTCGGTCACGCTCGGGCTCGAGCTGACCCAGTGGTGGCAGGTGGGGCTGCTGGCCGGGGCGGCCTGCTGGCTGGTGCTGCTGCGCAGAAACGTGGTCGTGGCGATCGTCGCGGCAGCGGCTGTCGGCAGCCTGCTCGCGGTCGCCGGCCTGCAGGTCTAGGTCAGCCGAACGCCGACACCACCGGCGCGAGCCGTAGCACGTCGTCCGGCCCGGCCAGGACCGGCGGAGCCAGGAAGACGGTGCGCACGCCGCGCTCGGCCAGCAAGGCGAACCTGCCGATGTGATCGGCGGCGGTACCCGCGTGGTGGCGCCGCGCGAACGCGACAGCCGAGGTGCGCCCGCGCATCCGGTCGACCAGCTCGGCGACCTCCGCCCTGCTGGTCCCGATGACCGGGACGTCGAGCACCGTGATGGCCAGCTCCGCCAGGTCGCGGCCGGCCTGCCGGCAGTGCTGGCCGAGCACGGCGAGCTTGTGCTCAAGCGTGCCCAGATCGGATGGCAGGTTGCAGCCGTCGCCGAGCCTGGCCGCGATCTGCAGCGTGCGCCGCTCGCCCGAGCCGCCGACGATGATCGGGATCGGGCCGGCCGGGCGCGGGTAGCAGGTGGTCTCCGGCAGGCTGACGCGGCCCGAGTGGTAAGCCCTGGTGCCAGGCTGCCAGAGCGCGCGCATCGTCTCGATGGTCAGCTCGAGCTGGTCGAGCCGCGCCGCGGCCGCCGGGAACGGCAGCCCGAAGCCGGCGTGCTCCCGCTGCCACCAGCCGGCCCCGACGCCGCAGAACGCGCGGCCGCCGCACAGCACGTCGAGCGTCGCCGCGGTCTTCGCCAGCACCCCGGCAGGCCGGTAGGTAACCGGCGTGACCAGCGTGCCGAGCCGCAGGTCTGTGCCGAGGCCGGCCAGCATGCCGAGGGTCACCCACGGCTCAGGGATCGGCTCCCAGGCGCGGCCGACCTGCGGCACCTGGATGAGGTGATCCATCAGCGCGATCCCGCCGAAGCCTGCCGCTGCCGCGGCCAGCGCTATCGACCGCAGCCAGCCTGCCGGATCGTCGCCCCAGCCGAACCTGGACACCTGCAGCACGAACTCGAGCCCGGCCGGCGCGCGCGCCTGCTGCTGGCCGGCGCTGACCGCGCCTGGAGTGTGCGCGGGCTCGAGAACCGAAGGTTCCGCCGTCAGCACCAGATCCCAGCCTTCGGCTTCGACCTCGGCCCGCATGCCGCGCATCCGCTGCAGCTGGCTGTCCAGGACCGCGGCGGGCACCGGCACGTCCCTGGCCCGGTTCCGGTCGCGACAGAGGCCTGCCGCCGTGGGCACCAGCACCGCTACCGCGGGCAGCCGCGCTTGGCTGGCCAGCTCCAGGTAGCCGCGGCGGCGCTGTGGATCGAGGCCGAGCGTGTCGATGACCACGGTCAGGCCGCGCCTGGCCCTGGCCGCCACGATCTGGTCAAGCACCGCGAACGCATCGGCCGAGGCGTCCAGGTCTCGCTCGCTGCTGCCGACGACCGCGCGGAGCTGATCGGACGAGACGATCTCGTTCGGCTGGTAGTGCGCCGCCGCCCAGGCCGACTTGCCTGAGCCCGAGACGCCGATGAGCACCACCAGCGCCGGATCGGGAATGCGCGGCTGCACGGTCTCAGTATTGATCAGGCAGCAGCCGACAACCGCCTGACCACGTCGGCGCGCAGCGCCACGACGTCCACGCCGGCCTTGGCCAGCAGGCCGACGGCCGCGCCGCGCCGGTGGTCGAGCATGCCCATCAGCAGGTGGCCGCCGGCGATGCCGTGCTGGCCGAAACTGCGCGCCGCCTGCAGCGACAGCTCGAGCGGCTTCTTGAAGTCGTCGGTCGGCACGATCCGGCCGCTCCTGCGTGACCTGGCATGATCCAACGCGCCAGGACCGAACGCGGCGTCGGTGGCGCGGCGGACCGCGTCGAGGTCGATGCCGACAAGCGCCAGCGCATCGCGGTCAAGTTCGTCGCCGGCCTTGGCCGGCGATCGCGGAATCCGCGCCCGCAGGTCAGCCAGGCTGACACCGGCCTCGATAAGCGCGTCGGCCGCCTCGCCCGGCTGGTCAAGCAGGCCGATCAGCAGGTGTGCCGAGGTCATCTCGGCCTGCCCGGCGCTGCGCGCCTCGGCCCTGGCCTGCACCACGGCAGCGCGCGCTGCCTGGTCGAACCGCTCCAGCATCTGACGTCTCCTCCTTGCCGCTAGCCCCGGCCGCGGCGCAGCGTGCCGCCCGCGTACTTCTTATGTACGGCCTGCTTGCTGATGCCGAGCACTACCGCGATCTCCTGCCAGGACCAGCCATGGCTGCGGGCGTTCTCCACCTGCAGTGCCTCCAGGCGCTCGGCTAGCTCGCGCAGGGCGCGGGCAGCGCGCAAGCCGTCGGCCGGATTGGCGCCGCTGGCCACATCAGCGAGGAGTCCTTCGTTCCCCATATCGTCAACTTATGTTGACATCGTGGCTGTGTCAACAAAAGTTGACGGATCGGGTGCGGCCGGCGCAGATGCCGTCAAGCGCGGCAAGCACGAGCCCGCCGAGCGACGGCAGGTCATAGCCGCCTTCCTGCACCGCCACCACCGGGCCGAGCCCGCCGATACGGCGGCCCGCTTCGCGGTAGCCGTCCTTGGTCACCTGCAGCGGGCTTTCCGGGTCGGCGGCGGCCGCGTCGACGCCGAGCGACACCACGATGGCGTCCGCGCGGCGATCACGTACCTGCCGGCACAATTCGCCGACCGCCTGCAGCCAGCCGGCGTCGCCGGTGCCGGGCTCGACCGGCAGGTTGCAGGTGGCGCCGCGGCCCTCGCCCGCGCCGCACTCGTCGGCGAAGCCCATGAAGTGCGGGAACCAGCCCGCTGCCGGGTCGACGTGCACGCTGCCGTACCAGACGTCGGCTCGGTCGTAGAAGATCGCCTGCGTGCCGTTGCCATGGTGCGCGTCGATGTCGATGACCGCGACCTGGGCCGCGCCGGCCTGCCGCAGCGCCTGCGCGGCAAGCGCCGCGTTGTTCAGGTAGCAGGAGCCCCCGTAGGCGGCCGGCCCGGCGTGGTGACCTGGTGGCCGGCAGAGCGCGTACGCGGCTGGCGCGCCGCCGGCGACCAGTTCTGCCGCGGTGAGCGCCGCGTCAGCGGCTGCCTTGATGGCCTGCCAGCTGCCAGGCCCGACCAGCGTCATGGTGTCGTAGCAGAAGACGCCGGTCTGCGCGTGCGTGGCGGCCGGCCTGCGCAACGGCAGCCCGGCGAGCATCCCCTTGGTAGGGAACACGTACGGCACCACCCGGTCCCTGCCGTAGTCGGCCGGGTAGCCGCCGGACTGCCAGTCGACCCAGATGCTGGCCAGGTGCTCGACCAGCGCGCCGTCGTGCACGCTGCGCAGCGCGGCCTCCTGGTGCCTGGCTGCCGGGCGGATGCGGGCTCCGGCGAGGGTGACCGCACCCAGGATGACCTCAGCGCGGGCGGGCACCTCGGTGCCGTCGTCGCGCACACCGAGCCAGACCTCCCCGCCAGGCACGTGCAGCAGGCAGTCCTTGCTCCACACCACGTCGATGTCCAGCTCGGCGGCGGCGCTGGTCATCGGCCTGGCCCCTTCTTCTGGCATGCTCGCCGTGTGAGGCTAGCGCACGATCGCGGCTACCGGGCCCGTGACCTGGGCATCAAGGTCGGCATCCTGCCGGCCGGCCCGACCGCGTCGATCGCGGACGTGCCGGGATTCGGGGTCGGGCACGCGACAGTCTGGCGGGACGAGCCGCCGCCGCCCGACGGGCGCGGCGTGGCCAGGACCGGCGTGACGGTGATCGACGCCGGCGGCAGCATGTTCCGCCGCCCGGTGCCGGCCGGCGGCGCTGTGCTCAACGGGGCGGGCGAGTGCACCGGCTTCCTGTCGGCTGCCGAGTGGGGACTGGCGGAGACGCCGGTGTTCCTGACCTCCACCATGCAGGTCGGCAGGGTGTACGACGCCGCCTGCGAGCTGCTGATGGCCGAGGACGACGGCATCGGCAGCGACGACGTGATCATCCCGATCGTGGCCGAATGTGATGACAGTTTCCTGTCCGATGCCAGGCGAATGCAGGTCGGCAAGGCCGAGGTCGCCGCCGCGCTGGCTGCGGCCAGGACAGCGGGCGCGGCCGGCCTGCGCGAGCCGCCGGCCGAGGGCGCGGTCGGCGCTGGCACCGGGATGAGCTGCCTTGGCTTCAAGGGCGGCATCGGCTCGTCGTCCAGGCTGCTGCCGTCCGGGCACACCGTCGGGGTGCTGCTGATGTCGAACTTCGGCGACCGGGACCGGCTGACCGTCGACGGGGTGCCGGTGGGCCGCCTGCTCGCGGCCGGCGACGGCCAGGCCGAGCCTGGCGCTCGGCGGCCTGGGCAGGTCGTCCACCAGCCAGGTCAGCCCGGCGTCAGGCCGGGGCCGGGGTCGTGCATCGTGCTGGCGGTCACCGACGCGCCGCTGGACGCCGCCTCCTGCACCAGGCTGGCCAGGCGGGCCGGGCTCGGCCTGGCCAGGACCGGGTCGACCGGCCGGCACGGCAGCGGCGAGATCTTCCTGGCGATGGCAACCGGGCTGCGGGCCGAGCGGGGCACGCCGCGGCCGGCCGTGCCACCGGTGAGCGGCGGCGCGCTCAGCCAGTACTTCGACGCGGTGGTCGAGGCGACCGAGGAGGCCGTGCTGAACAGCATGCTGGCGGCGCCGACCGTGACCGGCAGGGACGGCAACTGCTCGCCCGGCTTGCCCGCCGCCGCGGTCCGCGACCTGCTGCGCGCCGCTGGCCGGATCGGCTGACCGCACGCGGTCTCCTCGAGGAAGCGACACAGCGATGCCAGACCAGCAGCCGGCGCCGCCGGTAGCCCCAAGGGTGCCAGCGATCAGGGAACTGCACGGCGTCACCGACGTCGACGAGTACGCCTGGATGCGGGATCACGACGCTCCGCAGATGCGCGACTACCTGGCCGCCGAGCGCGGCTATTACGACGCGCAGACGGCCGGGCTGGCCGGCCTGCGGGCCCGGCTGTACGCGGAGGCGGCCGGCCGGACCAGCCAGGCTGCCGAGGACTCCGCACCCTGGCCGCGCGGCGGCTACCGGTACTGGACCAGGACCCCGGCCGGGCAGCAGGACGAGCAACTGCTGCGGTCGCCCGCCGGCCTCGGCGGCGAGCAACTGCTGCTTGACCAGAACGAGGTCGGCGCGCGCACCGGGCATGTCGACGTCGCGGTCCGCGAGCCGAGCCCTGACGGCAGGCTGCTTGCCTGGTCGGCGGACAGCACCGGCGCGGAGATCTACACCATGCGGATCAGGGATCTTCGCACCGGCCAGGATCTGCCGGATGTCATCGAGCGCAGCTACTACGGCTGCGCCTGGAGCGCTGACTCGCGCCAGCTGTGCTACGTGGTGCCGGACGCGCTGAACCGGCCCTACCAGATCTACCGGCACCAGGTCGGCGGCGCCGCCGGCGCCGACGTGCTGGTCTTCCAGGAGCGTGACGCCCGGTTCGACCTGTCGCTGCGTACCAGCCGCAGCGGCGCGCTGATCGTGATCACCTCGGAGTCCAGGGACACCACCGAGGTGCGGGTCGTCCGGGCCGGTGACCCGGCCGCCGAGCCCGTCCTGGTCGCGCCTCGGCGCAAGGGCGTCGAGTACCGGGTGGACCACCACGCCGGCCAGGACGAGCTCTACCTGGTCACCGACGACGGTGCAGCCGAGTTCCGGCTGATGCGCGCACCGGCCGCGAGACCGGGTGAGTGGACCGAGGTGCGGTGCGCGGCGGTTGCGCCGCAGCGGTCAGACACCAGGTTGCTTCGCTGTGACGTCTTCGCCGGCCGCCTGCTGCTGACGGTGCGCCGCGGCGGCACACAGCTGCTGGTCAGCACCGACCTGGACGGCCGCGACGTGCGCGAGATCGGCCCGGCCAGTGCGGCCGGCTGGCTGGCGGTCGAGCATGCCGAGGACTACTCGGCAGGCACCGTGGTGATCAGCGAGCAGTCGCTGATCGATCCGCCGGTATGGTCAGAACTCGACCTGGCCACCGGCCGGCGGCGGGTGCTCAAGCGGCGCGAGGTACCCGGCTACCACCAGGCCGGCTACCGGACGGTGCGGCGCACCGCCACCGCCGCCGACGGCGCGCAGATCCCGGTCACGCTCGCGTTCGGCCAGCGCACGCCGCTCGACGGCAGCGCGCCCTGCCTGCTGTACGGCTACGGCGCCTACGAGTCCTGCGAGGATCCCGCGTTCGACGTCAGCCTGCCGTCGCTGCTCGACCGGGGCGTGATCTACGCGATCGCGCACATCCGCGGCGGCGGCGAGTGCGGCAGGCAGTGGTGGCAGCAGGGCAGGCTGCACGCCAAGCCGAACACCTTCAGCGACTTCATCGCGGTGGCCGACTGGCTGGCCGGTACCGCGCCGGGCAGTACCCCGCTGGTGGACGGCGGCCGGATCGTGTCCCGCGGCCTGTCAGCCGGCGGCCTGCTGCAGGGCGCTGTGTACTCCGGGCGGCCTGGCCGGTGGCGAGCCGTGGTCGCCGAGGTGCCGTTCGTCGACTGCGTCAACTCCATGCTCGACCCTGGCATCCCGCTCACGATCAACGAGTGGGACGAATGGGGCGACCCGCGGGACCCCGCCGACTTCGCCTGCCTGCGGGCCTACTCGCCGTACGAGAACCCGCCTGCCGGGCACCGTCCCGACCTGCTGGTCACCGGCGCCGTGCACGACCCGCGGGTGCTGGTGCACGAACCGGCGAAGTGGGTGGCCAGGCTGCGGCAGACCGACACCGCGGGCTCGCGGGTGTTGTTCAGGGTGGAACTCGGCGCGGGCGCGCACACCGGGCCTTCTGGCCGGTATGCGCACCTGCACTACGAGGCCGAGGTCCAGGCATTCATCCTTGATGCCATGGGTCTCGGGCTTGCGCCTGCTTCGGCACCGGATCGCGCTGGCTCGGCGTGACGTCGCAGTCCTCCGCCGTTCCAGCGGCGGCGGGCACGCTTTCGGTCCGAGCAAGCTCGTCTACCTTCCGGCCGACCCGTTCCCAATGGATACCGGCCCGGAACCCGATTACCAGCCCTAATGCGACAAGGCCAAGGCTGGCCAGCACCTGCACGCTCAAGTGATACCCCCGATGCGCGCACATATTAGTGCCGGCCGCTAGCTCAATGTGACGTCGAGCAGCCATTCGGTAACCGAATCGCAGACTTTGAAGCCGAGCTGGTCATTAATGGCCGCCATATGCAGGTTCCGGTCGCCGTTGGCGGTGATGATCCGCTCGACCTGCGGTGCCCGGCTGGCCAGCAGATCGAGCATGCCGATCTTCATGAGCAGGCCGAGCCGGTGGCCGCGATGCTCGCGCGCTACCACCGTGTCGTGCTGAATGCCCCAGTTAGCCGCCTGCTCGTCGACCAGCAGCAAGGAGAAGCCGGCCAGCTGGCCGGTCGCGAGGTGAAACGCGGCAACCTGGAATGGCAGCCCGCCATGCGCCAGGAAGAGTTGCTCGGCCGCCCTGATTCGGTTGCCGTCCCACACCTGGTGTTCGATGCCGTCCGACGACGGCGCGTCCCGCATGTCCGCACCCACCGCGGCCGACTGATCGAGGTACTCGTCTGGCGTCAAGCCGGTCCAGCGAGTCAGCCGATAACCGGCGGCGCGGGGCGATGCGGCAGCCGTGAGCCTGCCGATCCGGTCAGCGAGTGCCGGATCTTGCAGATCCAGGATCCTGCGCAGCTCGGTATTGCCGCGACGCGCGCCCTTGGCGGCGGCGAACCTGGCTGCTGCTGACTCGTCCCGTACCTCCGCAACCAGCTTGTCCCGGCCGGCTGCGCGCGCCCGGTCGGCGCAGTGGTCAAGCAGCGCCGACCCGATGCCGCGCCGGCGCAGCGCTGGCGGGACTACCGGCTGGCAGAACCCGACCTGCTGGTTGGCCAGATCTGGCAGCTCGAGCAGATAACAGCCGACCGGGCGTCCGGCGTCGGTGGCAAGCCAGGTCTCGCGCGGCGAGTGGTCAAAGCCCACGGTCCATCGGACGGCGAACTCACGGTCAGCGACCGGCGGGCCGATCGGGTCGTCAAGCCGCTGGCCCGCATCGAACAGCTCGAAGCAGGCCTGCAGCGCGGCCGGGTCGGTCCTGGCATCGATGCGGCTGATCAGCACCAGAGCAGGAAACAGCGGGCCGGCCGTGCAGGCAACCGAATAAGCACGCCGCGGCGGCCAGGCAAAAAACAATCACCTAAGCTTGGTTTGATCCGACAGGCAGATCGCGAGGATGCCGATGGCCGATGGCTCGCCGGGCCCGATCAGGATCGGGAACGCCTCCGGCTTCTACGGTGACCGGCTCGGCGCCATGCGCGAGATGCTCGAGGGCGGCCAGCTTGACGTGCTGACCGGCGACTACCTGGCCGAGCTGACCATGCTCATCCTGGGCAGGGACCGGCTGCGTGATCCGGCGCTCGGCTACGCCCGCACGTTCCTCAGGCAGCTCGAGGACTGTCTCGGGCTCGCCATGGACAACGGCGTGCGGATCGTCGCGAACGCAGGCGGGCTGAATCCTGCGGGCCTGGCCACCGCGATCGGCGAGCTCGCCGCACGGCTCGGTCTGGCCCCGCAGATCGGCTACGTCACCGGTGACGACCTGCTGCCGCGAGCGGCAGAGCTTGGCCTCGGCGAGCCGCTGAGCGGGGGGGTCGAGGGGGGTCGTCCCCGCACGGCCGTACTGGCGGCCAATGCCTACCTCGGCGGCTGGGGGATCGCCCGCTGCCTGCAGGCAGGTGCGGACGTGGTGGTGACCGGCAGGGTCACCGACGCATCGCTCGCGGTCGGCCCGGCCGCCGCGCACTTCGGCTGGGCGCGGCACGAGTTCGACGCGCTGGCCGGCGCGATGGCGGCCGGGCACGTGATCGAGTGCGGCGCCCAGGCAACCGGCGGCAATTACGCCTTCTTCGGCGAGATACCCGACCTGCGTCATCCCGGCTTCCCGATCGCGGAGATCCACGCTGACGGGTCAAGCGTCATCACCAAGCACCTGGGCACCGGCGGCGCCGTCACGGTCGGCACGGTCACCGCGCAGCTGCTCTACGAGGTGGCAGGTCCGCTGTACCCAGGTCCGGACGCGACCCTGCTGCTCGACACCGTCAGGGTGCTGCCGGACGGCCAGGACCGGGTGCGGATCGTCGACGTGCTCGGCCAGCCACCGCCGCCCACGGTCAAGGTCTCGCTCAACGCGCTCGGCGGGTACCGGAACCAGGTGGAGTTCGTGCTCACCGGCCTGCACATCGAGGCCAAAGCCGATCTGGTCAGGCAGCAGCTGGCCGGCCAGCTACCCGCCGACGCCGAGTGGACGCTGGCCCGCACCGACCATGCCGATGCCGCGACCGAGGAGCAGGCAAGCGCGACGCTGCGCTGCGTGGTCCGCGGCGCCGACGCCAAGGCGGTCGGCCGGGCGTTCAGCGGTGCCGCGGTCGAGCTTGCCCTGGCCAGTTATCCGGGCTTCCACCTGACCGCACCACCCGGCGACGCGCAGCCATACGGCGTGTTCACCGCGGCCTACCTGGACCGGTCACTCGTCCGGCAGCTCGCGGTGCTGCCCGACGGCTCGGCCGTGCCGATCCCCTGGCCGGACCAGACAGAGCCGCTGGACCGGGCGGAGGCACCAGGGCCAGCCGGGTGGACGGCGCGAGGCCCGGTCCGCCGGGTGCCGCTCGGCCTGGTCGCGGGCGCGCGCAGCGGCGACAAGGGCGGCGACGCCAACGTCGGCGTCTGGGTCACCGATGAGCGCGCGTTCAGCTGGCTGGCCAGCACGCTCACCGTGGCCAAGCTGCGCGAGCTGCTGCCAGAGGTAGCCGGGCTGCGGGTGTCCCGGCACCTGCTGCCCAACCTGCGCGCGGTGAACTTCGTCATCGAGGGCCTGCTCGGCCAGGGCGTCGCCGCGGCCGTCAGGTTCGATCCGCAGGCCAAGGCGCTCGGCGAGTGGCTGCGCGCCAGGTACGTCGACGTTCCGGAGGCGCTGCTGTGACCGTCCTGCGCTCCGCGCTCGATACCCGCTCGGGCGGCTATGCCGAGAACCGGGACGCGATGCTGGCCAAGCTCGCCGAGATCGGCGAGCAGACGCGCAAGGCGCTGGACGGCGGCGGGCAGAAGTACGTGGACCGGCACCGGGCCAGGGGCAAGCTGCTGGCACGCGAGCGGATCGAACTGCTGCTCGACCAGGACTCGCCGTTCCTCGAGCTGTCCCCGCTGGCCGCCTGGGGCACCGAATTCCCGGTCGGCGGCAGCGTGGTGACCGGCATCGGCGTGGTCGAGGGCGTCGAGTGCCTGATCACCGCGAGCGATCCGACGGTGCGCGGCGGCAGCAGCAACCCGTGGACGGTGCGCAAGAGCTTCCGCGCGAACGACATCGCGCTGGCCAACCGGCTGCCGGTGATCTCGCTGATCGAGTCTGGCGGCGCCGACCTGCCGACCCAGAAGGAGATCTTCATTCCCGGCGGCCGGCTGTTCCGCGACCTGACCAGGCTGTCAGCGGCCGGGATCCCCACCGTCACCATCGTGTTCGGCAACTCCACCGCGGGCGGCGCTTACGTGCCAGGCATGTCCGATCACGTGGTGATGATCAGGGAGCGGTCGAAGGTGTTCCTCGGCGGCCCGCCGCTGGTGAAGATGGCGACCGGCGAGGAGTCCGACGACGAGTCGCTCGGCGGCGCCGAGATGCACGCGCGCGCGTCGGGCCTCGCCGACTACCTCGCCGCTGACGAGCACGACGCGATCAGGATCGGCCGCCGGATCGTGGCCAGGCTGAACTGGCGCAAGCTCGGCCCGCGGCAGGCAGCCGGCCCGGTGGCGCCGCTGCACGACGAGGAGGAACTGCTCGGCATCGTGCCGCCGGACCTGCGGGTGCCGTTCGACCCGCGCGAGGTCATCGCCAGGGTCGTCGACGGGTCGGACTTCGACGAGTTCAAGCCGAGTTACGGCACCAGCCTGGTGACCGGCTGGGCCAGCGTGCACGGTTACCCGGTTGGCATCCTGGCCAATTCGCAGGGCGTGCTGTTCAGCGCCGAGTCGCAGAAGGCCGCGCAGTTCATCCAGCTGGCGAACCAGGTCGACACGCCGCTGATCTTCCTGCACAACACCACCGGCTACATGGTGGGCAGCCAGTACGAGCAGGGCGGCATCATCAAGCACGGCGCCATGATGATCAACGCCGTGTCGAACTCTGCGGTCCCGCACATCTCGATCCTGATCGGCGCGTCGTACGGGGCCGGTCACTACGGCATGTGCGGGCGCGCCTACGACCCGCGGTTCCTGTTCGCCTGGCCGAGCGCCAAGTCCGCGGTGATGGGCCCGGCGCAGCTGGCCGGCGTGCTCTCGATCGTGTCGCGGGCTGCCGCGCAGGCAGCAGGGCGGCCGTTCGACGAGGACGCGGACGCCGCGATGCGGGCCATGGTGGAGAGCCAGATCGAGGCCGAGTCGCTGCCGATGTTCCTGTCCGGCCGGATCTACGACGACGGGATCATCGACCCGCGCGACACCAGGACCGTCCTCGGCCTGTGCCTGTCGGTCAGCCACGGCGCAGCGGTCAGCGGCGCCACCGGCTACGGCGTGTTCCGGATGTGACGCCAGTGATCACCAGAGTGCTGGTCGCGAACCGCGGCGAGATCGCCCGCCGGATCTTCCGCAGCTGCCGCGACCTCGGCCTGGCCACCGTCGCCGTCTACTCCGACGCCGACGCCGGCGGGCTGCACGTGGCCGAGGCCGACTCGGCGGTCCGGCTGCCCGGCGCCGCGTCGGCCGATACCTACCTGCGCGGCGAGCAGATCATCGAGGCGGCGCTGCTGGCCGGCGCGGATGCCGTCCATCCCGGCTACGGATTCTTGTCCGAGAACGCGGCGTTCGCCGCCGCTGTGCAGGCCGCGGGACTGACCTGGATCGGCCCGCCGCCAGCTGCCATCGCCGCGATGGGCAGCAAGGTCGAGTCGAAACGGCTGATGCGCGAGGCTGGCGTGCCGGTGCTCGCCGAGGTCGACCCGGCGGCGGTGACCGAGGCTGACCTGCCGGTGCTGATCAAGGCCTCGGCCGGCGGCGGCGGGCGCGGCATGCGGATCGTGCGCACGCTCGCCGAGCTGCCAGCCGGGCTCGCCGCGGCAAGCTCAGAGGCAGCGTCGGCGTTCGGTGACGGCACCGTGTTCTGCGAGCCCTACCTGCAGCGCGGCCGGCACATCGAGGTCCAGGTGGTTGCCGACCAGGCAGGCACGATCTGGACGGTCGGCGAGCGCGAGTGCTCGATCCAGCGGCGGCACCAGAAGATCATCGAGGAGGCGCCGTCGCCGCTCGCCGAGCAGGTCCCTGAGCTGCGTCAGCAGCTCTTCACTGCGGCAAGGGCGGCGGCGGCGGCGATCGGCTACCTGAACGCGGGCACGGTGGAATTCCTGGTTGACGCGGCGGCGTCCCGGCCACGGTGCTACTTCCTGGAGATGAACACCAGGCTCCAGGTGGAGCACCCGGTGACCGAGTGCACCACCGGGCTTGACCTGGTGGCGCTGCAGCTGCAGATCGCAGCCGGCCGGCTGCTGCCAGCAGCACCGCCGGCCAGCTCAGGGCACGCGATCGAGGTCAGGCTCTACGCCGAGGACCCGGCAGCAGGCTGGCAGCCGCAAAGCGGCATGCTGCACGCGTTCGAGCTGCCAGGCAATCCCGTCGAGTTCGGCGCGGGCGGCTGGCCGGCCGGGCCGCGGCCGCTGCTGCGGCTGGACTCAGGCGTCGGCACCGGCAGCCAGGTCGGCGTGCACTACGACCCGATGCTCGCCAAGGTCATCGCGTGCGCGGCCGACCGGGCACAGGCCGCGCTGTTCCTGGCCGGGGTGCTCGAGCGTGCCCGGATCCACGGCCTGGTCACCAATCGCGATCTGCTGGTCAGGGTGCTCAGGGATGCGGAGTTCCTGGCCGGCCAGACCGACACCGCGTTCTTCGAGTCGCACGACTTCGCCGCGCTGACCGCGCCGCTGGCCGACGACCACGCGGTTGAGCTGTCCGCGGTGGCCGCCGCGCTGGCGGACGCCGCGGCGCGGCAGCAAGCGGCGCGCGTGCTCGGCGGGCTGCCGAGCGGGTGGCGCAACCTGCCGTCGCAGCTGCAGCGCAAGCGGTATGCAGGGCATGACGTCGGTTACCTGCTTGCCAGGGACGGGCTGACGGTCGACGGACGCGACGACATCACGCTGGTGTCGATGGCGCCCGATCTGGTCGTGCTGCAGGCCGGCCGGGTCAGGTACACATTCGAAGTGGCCGCCTATCCCGGGCTGGTTTGCGTCGACTCCGCGCTCGGCCCGGTGCGGCTGACGCCGGCCGAGCCGTTCGCCGATCCGTCGGCCCAGGTGCCGGCCGGCTCGCTGGTCGCGCCGATGCCTGGCACCGTGGTCAGGCTCGCCGCCGCGGTCGGCGACCAGGTGCGGGCCGGCCAGCCGCTGCTCTGGCTCGAGGCCATGAAGATGCAGCACGTGATCGCCGCGCCGGCCGATGGCATCGTCGAGGAGCTGCCGGTCACCGTCGGCCAGCAGGTCGAGGTCGGCGCCGTGCTCGCCGTAGTCAAGCCCGAGGAGGCGACCTGATGGACTTCACCGAGACCGACGAGCAGCGGGCGCTGCGAGCCGCGGTCGCCGGCCTGGCGCGCAAGTACGGCTACGCCTACTACACGGCCAAGACCCGCGACGGCGAGCGGCAGACCGAGCTGTGGCAGGAGGCCGGCAAGCTCGGCTTCATCGGCGTCAACCTGCCTGAGCAGTACGGCGGCGGCGGGGCCGGCATGTATGAGCTCGCGATCGTGCTCGAAGAACTCGCCGCCGCTGGCTGCGGGCTGCTCATGCTGGTGGTCTCGCCGGCCATCTGCGGCACCATCATCGCCAGGTTCGGCACCGCCGCGCAGCAGCAGGACTGGCTGCCCAGGCTAGCCAGCGGCTCGGCGATCATGGCGTTCGGCATCACCGAGCCGGACGCCGGCTCGAACTCGCACAAGCTCACCACGGTCGCCGAGCGCGACGGCGATACCTGGGTGCTATCCGGCAGGAAGATCTACATCTCCGGAGTTGACGAGGCTGACGCCGTGCTGATCGTCGGCCGGACCACCGACGCGCGCACCGGCAAGCTCAGGCCGGCCCTGTTCGCGGTGCCGACCGACGCGGCAGGCTTCAGCTACCGGCCGCTTGACATGGACGTGGCGATGCCGGAGAAGCAGTTCCTGCTGTTCCTCGACCAGGTGCGGCTGCCGGCCGGCGCGCTGATCGGCGAGCAGGATGCCGCGCTCATGCAGCTGTTCGCCGGGCTGAACCCGGAGCGGATCATGGCGGCGGCATCCGCCGTCGGCACCGCGAGGTTCGCGCTCGACCGCGCGGTCAGCTACGCGCGCGAGCGCACCGTCTGGAGTACGCCGATCGGCGCGCACCAGGGCCTGGCGCACCCGCTCGCCCAGGTCAAGATCGAGCTGGAGCTGGCCAGGCTGATGATGCAGAAGGCGGCGACGCTGTACGACGGCGGCGACGACCTGGCCGCGGGCGAGGCGGCCAACATGGCGAAGTACGCGGCCGCGGAGGCCGCGGTCAGGGCCGTGGACCAGGCCATGCAGACGCTCGGCGGCAGCGGGGTGACCGCCGAATACGGACTGGCCGGCCTGCTGGCCAACGTGCGGGTCACCAGGGTCGCGCCGGTCAGCCGGGAAATGATCCTGAACTACGTGGCGCAGCACTCACTCGGCTTGCCCAGGTCCTATTAGCACTGCCGTACTGACAGGAGGGCTCAGCTATGCCAGATGAACTCGTGCAGTACTCCACCGACCGCGGCATTGCCAGGATCGCGCTTGACTCGCCTGGCAACCGCAACGCGCTGTCGGCTGCGCTGGTGGGCCAGCTCACCGATGCAGTGCTTGCCGCGGCCGCCGACGACCGGGTGCGGGCCATCGAGCTCACCCATACCGGATCGACGTTCTGTGCCGGCGCCGACCTGACCGAGGCCAGCCAGGGCGGCATGCAGGCGGGTACCGCCCGGCTGCTGAGCCTGCTGAAGCTTCTCGTTTCCTGCCAAAAGCCAGTGGTCGGCAGCGTCGACGGGCACGTGCGGGCCGGCGGCCTCGGCCTGGTCGGCGGGTGCGATATCGTGCTGGCCGGGCCGGCCTCGACGTTCGCGTTCTCTGAGGTCAGGCTGGGGCTGGCGCCGGCGATGATCTCGCTGACCACGCTGCCGCGGCTGTCGCCGCGGGCGGCGAGCCGGTACTACCTGACCGGCGAGACGTTCGACGCTGCCACCGCGGCGCGGATCGGGCTGATCACCGAGGCGGTCGACGACATCGACGCGGGCACCAGGGCGGTGCTCGACGCGCTGCGCGCCGCCTCGCCGCAGGGGCTCACCGCGACCAAGCCGCTGCTGACCGGCGAGCTGCTGGCCGGCTTCGAGCAGCGTGCCAGTTCGCTTGCCGAGCTGTCCGCGCGGCTGTTCGGTTCGGCCGAGGCGGCCGAGGGGATGGCCGCGTTCCTGGAAAAGCGCAAGCCGCGGTGGGCCGAACCTTCGGCGTGACCAGGGCGGCGCCACGCGAGCCGCGGCAGGACAGGAGCAGGGCCACCAGGGCGCGGCTGCTGGAGTCCGCGGTCAGCTGCCTGGCCGAGCTCGGCTGGTCAGGTGCCACCGTGGCGGTGATCGCGGCGCACGCCGGGGTGTCCAGAGGCGCGGCCCAGCACTACTTCCCGACCAGGGAGGACCTGGTCACCGCGGCGCTCGAGCACATCGCGGAGGTCAGGCTCGCCGAGATCCGGCAGCAGGCGGCCGCCCTGCCGGCCGGCGGCAGCAGGACCAGGGACGTGGTGCGGCTGCTGGTCAGGCTGTACACCGGCCCGCTGTTCCGGGCCGCACTGCAGGTGTGGGCCGCGGCGTCGGCGAGCGAGGCACTGCGCGCGCTGGTGCTGCCGCTTGAGGCAAGGCTCGGCCGGGTGGCGCACCGGGCCGCCGTCGAACTGCTCGGCGCGGACGAGTCGGTGCCTGGCGTGCACGAGGCCGTGCAGGCCACGCTCGACCTGGCCCGCGGGCTCGGCCTTGCCGACACGCTGGCCGATGACTCGAGGCGGCGCGAGCGGGTGATCGCGCAGTGGGCGATCATGCTGGACGCGGCGCTGAGCCGGGCCGGCGCTCAGGAATGATGTGACCATGGCCGCTGCCGATGACGATGCGCTGACTGCCCCTGAATGGTTTACCGCCGCGCTTGCCGTGGCCGGGGAGCCTGGCACGGTTGCGGTCGACGGGGCCACGATCAGCTACCGCGCCTGGGGCGCGGCCGGCGGCCGCGGCATCGTGCTCATCCACGGCGGTGCCGCGCACGCCCGCTGGTGGGATCACATCGCGCCGCTGCTCACCGCGGAGGGGCACCGGGTCGCCGCCATCGACCTGTCCGGGCACGGCGACAGTGACCGGCGCGCTCGCTACACGCTCGACCACTGGGCGGACGAGGCGGTGGCGGTGGCGGCGGCGGCCGGTATCACCGCACCGCCGGTGCTCATCGGGCACAGCATGGGCGGCTTCGTCGCGCTGCGGGCAGCCGGCCTGTACGGGTCCGAGCTGGCAGGCATCGTGGTGATCGACTCCCCGGTGCAGGACCTCACGCCGGAGGAGCAGGCGGCCAGGGAGGCCAGGGCTTTCGGCCCGCTGCGGGTATACCCGACCCGCGAGGCGGCGATCTCCAGGTTCCGCACCATCCCTGACCAGCCGGCCCTGCCGTACCTGCGCGCCTACGTCGCCGAGCACTCGGTCAGGCAGGCCGGCGCCGGGTGGGTGTGGAAGTTCGACCCGGCCATCTTCGGCCGCTCCCGCGCCGCGCCGGCGCTGCTGCAGCGGCTCGACTGCCGGGTCGCGCTGTTCCACGCCGAGCATGGCATCGTGCCGCCGCAGACCACCGACCTGATGTACGACAAGCTCGGCCGCCGGGCACCGGTCATCGAGATCCCGGCTGCCGGGCATCATGTGCTGCTCGACCAGCCGATCGCGCTGGTGACCGGCATCCGCACGCTGCTGTCCGACTGGGACCACTCGCTGCCCGCGGTCCCTGACCGCGTGGTCCGCGGCTGCTGACAGCGGCGACGGCGTCCGAGCCGTCGCCCTAGCCGGGCCCGGCGCGCACCGGGCAGCCGCCGAAGACGCCGCCGTCGAGGTAGGCGGCGGCGTGCCGCCAGGCAGCCGAGCCCGCGCCAGCCGCGGTCAGCTGGCTGATCAGCTGGTCGGCGGTCTCGACCGCGGCCCGGGCAAGCGCCGCGCCCGCCTGCTGGTCGGCGGCGCGCAGCGCGAGCTGGTGCCT
>JASHQL010000094.1 GCA_030039155.1 Streptosporangiaceae bacterium
CCCGCTCGCGGCCATCTACATCAACGCCGCGATCTCGGTGCAGCGCGAGCATCAGGCCCATCACGACGAGCTGACCGGCCTGGCCAACCGGAAGCTCCTGCTCAGGCGGACCACCGAGGCGCTGGCCCAGGCCGACATGAACGGCGGCAACGTCGGCTTCCTGCTGCTCGACCTCGACCGCGGGCTTAAGGAGGTCAACGACACTCTGGGCCACGCGGTCGGCGACCGGCTGCTCCAGAACGTCGCGCACCGGCTCACCCACAGCGTGCGGCCCGGCGACCTGGTGGCCAGGCTGGGCGGCGACGAGTTCGCCGTGCTGCTGCCGTCGGTCAAGGAGCCCGCGGCTGCCAGGGAGGTGGCCGCGCGGCTGCGAGCCGCGGTCGCCGAGCCGATCAGGCTTGAGCAGCTGTCGTTCGTGATCGAGGTCAGCATCGGGATCGCGATGTTCCCCGACGACGCGACCAGCGCCGACCTGCTGATGCAGCGCGCCGACATGGCCATGTACCTGGCCAAGCAGCACCGCACCGGAGCCGAGCGGTACCAGGCTGACCTCGACCGCAACTCGCCGGCCAGGCTCGCGCTGCAGGCCGAGTTGCGCCGCGGCCTGGACCGCGGCGAGCTCGAACTGCACTACCAGCCGAAGGTGTACCTGTGCGACGGGCAGACGGCCGGCATGGAGGCACTGGTCAGGTGGCAGCATCCGGAGCGCGGCATGCAGGTGCCGGAGAAGTTCCTGCCGGTACTCGAGCAGTCCTACCTGATGCGCGAGCTGACCTCGTTCGTGGTCGACTCGGCACTGGCCCAGGCGGCCAAGTGGCACGCCGACGGCATGCCGGTGCAGATCTCGCTGAACGTCTCCGGGCGCGACCTGCTCGGCAACGCGCTGGTGCAGACGATCGCGGCCGGCCTGCAGGCACACCGGGTGCCGCCGGAGGCGCTGCTGCTTGAGATCGACGAGCGGGTGCTGACCAGCGAGCCGGCCCATGCCGCGGCGACCGCGGAGGCGCTGACCTCGATCGGCGTACGGCTCAGCCTCGACGACTTCGGCACCGGATACTCCTCGCTGGCCAGGCTGCAGCGGCTGCCGATCAGCGAGGTGAAGATCGACTCGTCGTTTGTCGGCAGGCTGCTCACCTCGCCGGACGACGAGGTCATCGTGAAGTCCATCGTGGACCTTGCCGCGGCGCTCGGCATCAGGTCGGTGGCCGAGGGCGTGGAGTCCGCCGAGGTAGCCGCCGCGCTGCAGGCGATGGGCTGCGCATCGGCGCAGGGCTGGCACTTCAGCAGGCCGCTGAACGCCGCATCGGCAACCGCCTGGCTGCGTGAGCACCGGGTGGCCGAGCGAGCGGCCGCGCACCGCGGCGCCGGCGCTAACAGGCCCGCGGTGCCGCCGGCCGGTGCCGCCGAACCCGCGGCGGACGCCGCGGCACCGGCGGGCCAGGCACCTACGGTCAGCCCGCCGGCCGGCTGGCTGTCCTGACCCGCTGCAACGACCTGACCCGCTGCAACGACCTGACCCGCTGCAACGACCTGACCCGCCGGGCGCACCTGACCCACTACCCCGACCTGCCGGGTCCGACCTGCCCCGCCACCCCAGACCTCACTCGCCGGGCGGACGTGACCCGCTGGGCAGCGCCGCCCGGCCTGACCCGCCATCCCGGCCTGCTGGGCCGCGCTGGCTTGCCCGGACCGGGCAACGGGCGGGATGACCGACCGCGACGGCGGTAATGCGGTCGGCCGGCCGGCGGGCCGGGCCTAGGATTGCGACCATGTCCATTACCTCCGGCGAGGTCGCGCACCTGGCCAGGCTGTCCAGGCTGGCCCTCACCGACGCCGAGATCGAGCATTTCACCGGCCAGCTCGACGTGATCATCGGTGCGGTAGCCAGGGTGCAGGAGGTCGCCGCCGAGTCCATCCCGCCGATGACCCACGCGGTGCCGGTGGTGAACGTGTTCCGCGACGACGTGATCGGGCAGTGCCTCACCGCCGAGCAGGCGCTGAGTGGCGCGCCGGCCCAGGAGCAGGGCCGGTTCAGGGTCCCGCGCATCCTCACCGAGGACTAGAGCCACCCGAGGCCGAAAGGCCACCAAGGACTGAAAGCCACCAAGGACTGAAAACCATGGCAACCGAGTTGACCGGGATGACCGCGGCCGGGCTGGCCGCCGCGATCGCTGCCGGTGAGGTATCAGCGGTCGAGGTCACCCAGGCGCACCTGGACCGGATCGCGGCGGTCGACGGCCAGGTGCACGCGTTCCTGCACGTCGCCGCGGACGGCGCGCTGGCCGCGGCGGCCGCTGTCGACAAGCGCAGGGCAGCCGGACAGCCGCTCGGCCCGCTGGCTGGCGTGCCGCTCGCGCTCAAGGACGTGCTGACCACCGCCGACATGCCGACCACCTGCGGCTCGAAGATCCTGGCTGGCTGGCGGCCGCCGTACGACGCGACCGTGACCAAGCGGCTCAGGCGGGCCGGGGTGGTGCTGCTCGGCAAGACCAACATGGACGAGTTCGCGATGGGCTCGTCCACCGAGAACTCGGCGTTCGGTCCTTCGCACAACCCGTGGGACCTGAGCCGGGTGCCCGGCGGCTCGTCCGGCGGCTCGTCGGCCGCGGTCGCCGCCTATGAGGCGCCGCTGGGCATCGGCACCGACACCGGCGGCTCGATCAGGCAGCCGGCCGCGGTCTGCGGGATCGTCGGGGTCAAGCCTACCTACGGCGGCTCGTCCAGGTACGGGCTGATCGCGTTCGCGTCGTCGCTGGACACCCCAGGCCCGCTGGCCCGCACGGTGCTCGACGCCGCGCTGCTGCACGAGGCGATGTCCGGGCACGACCCGTGCGACTCCACCTCGGTGGACGCGCCGGTGCCGCCGGTGGTCGCGGCGGCCAGGCAGGCCGACGTGGCCGGGCTGCGGGTCGGGGTGGTGGCCGAGTTCGCCGGCGAGGGCTACCAGCCAGGCGTGCTTGCCAGGTTCGGCGAGGCCGTCGAACTGCTCGAGTCGCTCGGCGCCAAGGTGACCGAGGTGTCCTGCCCGCACTTCAGCTACGCGCTGCCCGCCTACTACCTGATCGCGCCAAGCGAGTGCTCGTCCAACCTGGCCAGGTTCGACGCGATGCGGTACGGGCTGCGGGTCGGCGACGACGGGACCGCGAGCGCGGACGAGGTGATGTC
>JASHQL010000095.1 GCA_030039155.1 Streptosporangiaceae bacterium
TGCCCTACCTCGGCCTGGCCGCATATCAGTGGTTGTTGATGCGGCTCGGCGTGGACACGGTGAAGCCCGATATTTGGCTGCACCGCTTCACCGAGAGATTGGTAGGTCACCGAATTTCCGATGCTGAGCTAATCCGAGCGTTCACCCTGGCCGCCCGCCGAGTGGGCAAATCAGCCAGGGAACTCGACGCTGCGATATGGGAACGCGGTGCGCTAGGAGGCTGATCCGAGCTGTCCAGTCGTGCGCACAAGGCTCACCTTCTCCAGGCCATCAACCGACTTCAGGAGCGCACCCGGCGGCAGCAAGCCCGGGGTAGGGGTTCGGCGCAACGTCAGGTGGCGCTAGGGGCGGCCACAAGCTCAACGCGCCTCATGAGAGCGGCACGTCGTTGCGCAGTAAACCGGATTCGCCCAGTCTGCGTCATGTTTGTCGGGACGCTAGCTAGCCTGCCGCAAATTACCGACCGACCCAGGGTCAACTCTTCATTTCCCGCTCGCGATGGGTTGCCGAACTTGATTACCGGCCTGCTGGTGAAGATCACGCGATGCCAGGTGGCTGCCAGATGCCTGCAGGGGGAGCAACTCCCGTGCTCCGCGATCGTCGGTTCGCAGCAGGCCGCATCGGCCGACCGCTTTCACGTGCCTGAGCCGTGGAGCGGTCATATGCCAACCGCCCCGATCTTGTTTGTGAGCAGCAACCCGTCGATCGATCTCACAGAGGCGTATCCGACGGCCGCGTGGGATGACGGCAAGCGCATCGACTTCTTCGACAGGCGGTTCGATCCGCGCACCATGCCGTGGATCGACGACAGGATGCGGCCGCTCCTGGATACTTCGCCGCCGCGCCATCGGGCCAAGGGAACGCGCTTCTGGTTCGCAGCCAAGAGGCGAGCGTCGGAAATGCTCGAGCGGGAGGCACAGGCGGGGCGGGACTTCGCACTTACCGAAGTCGTGCACTGTAAGTCCACATCTGAACACGGCGTAGCCGACGCCTATGGGACATGCGTGCAGACCTGGCTACGTCCCGTGATGCAAGCGTCAGGCGCCTCGGTCGTCGTTCTGTTCGGCGTCTACGCCAAAGACGCATTCCATACCACCTACGGGATTCCGCCAGGTGTCCCGATGACCGGCCCTCACGACCTTGACGGAGTGCCACGGATCGTGTTGCAGCTCCCGCACCCAAATGCGCGCCAGCCGCGGGCCAACTGCGCCCCGCTGACACCGCAGCAGCTCGCCACTGTCCGGCGGCACCTACGCCAGCCCCATGCAGGACGGGCCCGGCCGGCGAGGTAAACATGAAAATACATGGACAAGCATGGAGTTAGCTGGCTACGGTGAGTATCGTGAGTACTAGCCAGGATGACGTGAGCATCACGCTTGCGAGGCAGATCGCCGAAGCAATCGAGGCAGGCGACCGCGCCGAGGCGGCGCGGCTGACCCGTGCGCTTCAGCGAGAGCTCACCAAGGCACCCGAGCCAGCGACAGGCGCGGCACCAAGCTTTGCTGCCCATCCCGCAGTCGTGCCTATGACGCATACGCCTGCGCCGACCCGCAGTGCCCGGCATGTGGTCGCGGGTGCACTAGCCGAGATAGGCGTCGCCTGCCGGGCCAGGGTTGTGGCCGACTACGCGGAAGCGCGGTTCGGCCAGCGAGTGGAGCCGAGGATGCTGGCCGCGCTGCGCCGGGACGAACGGCGAGCCTGGGAGAAGAACAGTGCCCGCCCGACCTATATAGTCCCGGCGCTCGAGGGCCGGTACTTCCAGCCAGTCCGAGGACTCCTGACGCTGTCTGACTGGCCGCTCGAGCGCCGCCTGCTCGGGCCATGGTCGGAGCGCGCTGATCACCTCGCCGCGACCGCGCAGCTCGCCCGGCAGCTCGCCTGGCTCAGTGGGCGTGACACCGCCGTTGCCGAGCGGCTGGCACCGATGGTGGCCGGCCTGGCTGCGTCGATCCCAGGTGCCCTCGACGGACCCGGCCTGGACACGGCGCGGGTGGAATCAGCGGCAGAAGCCGAGCGGGGACCCCTGGCAGACAGGGACGAACCCTGGCGCCGGGAGTCGGCTGCCCGTGCCAGGAATCAGCTGTCAGCCGAACAGCAGCTCTGGGGCACGAACATCGCGGTCGTGGCCGAAGGCAATGCGTGAGCCCATGCGACCAGCCATGACACGCCAGCTGCAGCCAGACCCCGCAGCGGCCACCGCGCTGGCTCGTGTCCGCGGCCGGGCTCCGCAGATCCGCGCGAATGTCCGCCGCCTCGCCGCGTTCGCGAACGTCCACGCCTGCCCTACTGCGGCCGTGGCCTTCGCTGCAAGGATCGACACCAACAGGGTGCTTGCCGGGACCAGCATGGACATGCCGTTCGGGCAGTCCCCGTTTGCCATCGGCCGCGGCGTTGCCTTCGAGGCGCTGCTGCGCCGGCACGGCTACGCCGAGCTGCGCCGCGTCCTGACCGAGGGACTTGCCACCGACTTCTCGTTCGCCGCCGTCGAGAACCTGCGGGAGGGCTATCCGCCGAACCGCACCGGCCTGCGCATGCGGGCGACGGTCACCAAAACGCGGATGGCGGAGATCGCCGATGGCCCGCCAGAGCCGGTCGTGCTGGACGGCGCGGTCCTTGAGGCAGACGTGGGCGGACTCCCTGCCTTCTTTGAGGCTGACGAGATGGCCATCGGCGTCGGCGGCCAGATCATCATCGGGGAGAACAAGTCCTGGCCGGTGGTGGA
>JASHQL010000096.1 GCA_030039155.1 Streptosporangiaceae bacterium
CCAGGCGGGGTGATCATGGAGTCCAGCCGCCTATAACCGGCTGAACTCCATGATCACCAGGTTTGTAGCTGAATGGCCGGATTACACTCAGGTGTTTGCGGTGGATGCGGGCCAATTGAACGGAGGCATGCACGGTGACGCGCGCGGCACAGGGGGCCGAGTATGTCCTTGACAGCGTGCGGGAGCGCTGGCGGTCGGTCGATTCGATGCTGCCGGCGCCGGTGCCGGAGCAGGTGAGCTGCGGAGCGCGCCTCGACGTTGTGGACGGCGACGGCAACCTGGTCGCGTTCGCGACCTGCAGGCACCGCGAGTACCCGGCGGAGGCCATGGAGCTGAACTGGGGGGCCGCCAGGCAGTTCACCCTCACGCCGCAGGTGGCTGGCCACGGCCCGCAGGTCGGCGCGGCCCTCGACGAGCTGCTGACGCACTGGCGCAGGCACCTGGCCCGGCAGCACGGCGCGGCGGAAGAAGACTCCGAGGCCATCGTCCGATGGCCCAGCCGGGACATCGAGGGCGTACGCGCGCTGCTGCGGCACGGGCTGCAGCCGCTCGTGGTGATCGCCGCGCGGCCGCGCAGCAGGTCGGCGGACGCGCCGGGCCCGCACGACGGCGCGCGGCATGGCCTGCACATCCGCCGTGCCGGGCCAGCTGACCTCGATGCGGTGGTGGCGCTCGGCGTCGAGGTGATCAGGTTCGACGAGCACTTCGGCAGTGCCCGGCTCCGTCCGCACAGCGAGCGGGCCGAGCGTGAGCTGGCCGGCAAGACGCTGGCCAGGCCCGATCCCTGGATCTGGCTGGCGGAACGCGACGGCCGGCCGGTCGGCATGGTCGCGGCCGAGCCGCCGGAGGACACCCGGTGGATCTTGCCGCTGGTCGGCACGAGCCCGGTCGCCTACCTCGGCCAGATGGCGGTGCTGCCGGGACTGCGCGGTGGCGGCATCGGGGCCGCCCTGGTCGCGCACCTGCACGCGAGACTCGACGCGGTCGGCGTCGCGGTGACGGCGCTGCACTACGCGCAGCTCAACCCGCTGTCGGTGCCGTTCTGGAGCCGGATGGGCTACCGGCCGCTCTGGACGTGCTGGGAGGTCAGGTCCGCGCTGAGCATGCGCTGACCGGTGACACCGGCTCGCCGTCGCCGGGCGGTACGCCGCCGGGCGGCTGACCAGTCCCGCGGGCATGTAGCCGACGTTCAGCGAACGCTGACCAAGCTTTGCGGCATCACGCAGGCGTCGGTGGACGTCGGGCGCACTTTGCAGTCGCGGGCGGCGTAGGGTCGGAAACATGCTGGGGAGCCTGATTGCCGCCCTGGTGTCGGCCTTGTGCTACGGGATCGCTGCCGTGATGCAGGCGATCGCCGTCCGCTCTGCCAGTCACCAGCCAGGCGGGCGTGGGCCAGACGGCGAGGTCGGCCGGGTGGACCCCAGTTTGCTGATCCGCCTGGTCCGGCAATGGCGGTTCGTCGCCAGCATCCTGATCGACCTGGTCGGCTTCATCGCGCAGCTGGTCGCGCTGCGCCGGCTGCCGTTGTTCGCGGTGCAGGCCATCATCGCCGCCAACCTGGCGGTGACCGCGGTGTGCGCGGCCTGGCTCATGCACGTGCGGCTGCACCTGCGTGAATGGCTCGCGGTGTTCGGCGTGGTCGTCGGCGTCGGGCTGCTCGGCTCGTCGGCCGGCGCGGAGGGAGCGGCCAAGGTCGGCTCCGCGTTCCAGCTCGGGCTGATCATCGCGGTCGTCGGGGTGGCGGTCGGCGGCATCGGGGCGGCCAGGCTGCCGAACCCGGCCAGAACCCCGGTACTCGGCGCGATCGCCGGCATCGGCTATGCGGTCCTTGCGATATCTGCCCGGATCCTGCCCGGATTCACCCCGCATCAACTGGTACGTGACCCGGCCACCTATACCCTGTGCGCCGCCGGAATCGTCTCGTTCATGATGTACGCGACGGCGCTCGAGGGCGGCAGCGTGACCATTGCCACCGCCGCCGTGGTGATCGCCGAGACGCTGCCGCCGGCCATCGTCGGCGTGCTGCTGCTTGGTGACACCACGAGGCGCGGCCTGACCGGCGTGGCTGCGCTCGGCTTCGCGCTTGCGGTGATCTGCGCGGTCGCGCTGGCCAGATTCGGCGAGACCGGCGAGCAACACGCCGGCGCGGTGGCCGGGCCTGGCGCAGAACCGGAGCAGGCCGTCACCCGCAAGGCCGCATTACGCCCGGAGGAGTTGCCCGATCAGGGCTGACGTATCCCAACACGCCAGGCACGCCGGTCCAGCCTGCCGGTCAGGGCGCAGCCTGCTGATATCCTGAGACCCCGTGGACCGGCGGGATAGCCCGCTGGCTCTCATCAGCCGGTACTGACCACGGGAGCCCGATTTGGCGCTGTCAGCACATGTGTCCAGGCCAGCCACCACCAGACACCTGTTCGTCACCGGGGGCGTGGCCTCCAGCCTCGGCAAGGGCCTCACCGCGTCAAGCGTCGGCCGCCTGCTGAAACTGCGCGGGTTGCGAGTGAGCATGCAGAAGCTCGACCCGTACCTGAACGTCGACCCCGGCACCATGAATCCCTTCCAGCACGGCGAGGTATTCGTCACCGACGACGGCACCGAGACCGACCTGGACGTCGGGCACTATGAGCGGTTCCTTGATATCAGGCTGCCTGGCTCGGCCAACGTCACCACTGGCCAGATCTACTCGGACGTCATCGCCAAGGAGCGCAGGGGCGACTACCTGGGTGACACCGTGCAGGTCATCCCGCACATCACCAACGAGATCAAGGCCAGGATCCTGGGCATGGGCGGGCCGGAGACCGACGTGGTGATCACCGAGGTGGGCGGCACGGTCGGCGACATCGAGTCGCAGCCATTCCTGGAGGCGATCCGTCAGATACGTCATGAAATCGGGCGGGACCGGTGCTTCTTCCTGCATGTCTCGCTGCTGCCCTACATCGGCCCGTCAGGGGAGCTGAAGACCAAGCCCACCCAGCACTCGGTTGCGGCGCTGCGCAGCATCGGCATCCAGCCCGACGCGATCGTCTGCCGGTCCGACCGGCCGATCAGCGAGGGGCTGAAGCGCAAGATCAGCATGATGTGCGACGTGGACGAGGAGGCCGTGGTGTCGGCGCCCGATGCGCCGTCCATCTACGACATCCCGAAGGTGCTGCACTCCGAGGGCCTCGATGCCTACATCGTGCGCAGGCTCGGACTGCCGTTCCGCGACGTGGACTGGAGCGACTGGGACGAGCTGCTGCGCCGGGTGCACCGCCCGTCCAGGACCGTCACGATCGCGCTTGTCGGCAAGTACGTGGATCTGCCTGATGCCTACCTGTCGCCGGCCGAGGCGCTGCGCGCGGGCGGCTTCGCCCACGATGTCAGGGTCAACATCCGCTGGGTGACCAGCGACGACTGCCAGACGCCCGAGGGCGCGGCGCGGCAGCTCGCCGATGTGGACGGCGTGCTGGTGCCAGGCGGGTTCGGCGTGCGCGGCATCGAGGGCAAGATCGGCGCGGTCCGGCATGCCAGGGAGCACGGCATCCCGGTGCTCGGGTTGTGCCTCGGCCTGCACTGCATGGCGATCGAGGTCGGCAGGCACCTGGCCGGGCTGGCCGACGCCAACAGCGCGGAGTTCGACCCGGAGACGCCGCACCCGGTGATCGCCACGATGGCCGACCAGGAAGACGTGGTGGCCGGCCAGCGGGACATGGGCGGCACCATGCGGCTCGGGCTGTACCCGGCGGTGCTGGCCGAGGGCAGCCTGGTCCGCGAGCTGTACGGCGAGGGCGTGGTGCAGGAGCGGCACCGGCACCGGTACGAGGTCAACAACGCCTACCGGGACAAGCTCGAGCAGGCCGGGCTGATCTGCTCCGGCCTGTCGCCGGACGGCCGGCTGGTTGAGTTCGTCGAGATGCCGCGCAGCGAGCACCCGTTCTTCGTGGCCACCCAGGCGCATCCTGAGTTCCTCTCCCGGCCGACCAGCCCGCACCCGCTGTTCAGCGGCCTGGTCGCGGCGGCGCTCGAGCGCAGCCGGACTGTCGAGCTGGCCGCGGCGCGGGCCGGGGCTGGCACCGCGGCGAGCGCATGACTGACGCGCAGGAGCTGGCCGATACGCCTGGTGGCTGGCCGGTCAAGGCCTCGGCCGAACTGGCCAGCGCGCGCATCGTGCGGCTGCGCAGGGACACCGTGGTGCTGCCGGACGGCGGCACCGTGCAGCGGGAGGTGGTCGAGCACCCGGGCGCGGTGGCGATCGTCGCACTTGATGAGGCCGGCCGGGTGCTGCTGATCAAGCAGTACCGGCACCCGGCGCAGGCCACGCTCTGGGAGGTGCCGGCCGGGCTGCGGGACGTGGCCGGCGAGCCGATGCTGGCCACCGCGCAGCGCGAGCTGCTTGAGGAGGCCGGCTACCTGGCGGCAGACTGGCGGGTGCTTGTCGACTTTTTGTCCTCGCCCGGCATCAGCACGGAGCGGCTGCGGGTGTTCCTGGCCCGTGATCTCACCCAGGTGCCGGCTGCGGAGCGTGACTACGTACCCGAGCACGAGGAGGCGTTCCTGACCATCGCCTGGGTGCCGCTTCAGGCCGCAGTAGATGCCGTCCTGGCTGGTGAGATGCACAATGGCGTGACCGCAATCGGGGTGATGTCCGCGAGTGCGGCCAACCAGGACGGTTTCGCTACACTACGCCGCGCGGATGCACCGGAGACGCTGTGAGACGCCGGCACGCACAAATGATCGGGAGTGGCCTGGGTCGGGACCTGGCAGCACCGGTGGACATGGAAAGGACGAGGGCCAATGAAGGTCGGCGTTCCGAAAGAAGTTAAGAATCACGAGTACCGGGTGGCTATCACGCCGGCCGGGGTGAACGAGCTGGTCAAGGACGGTCACGAGGTTGTGATCGAGCACGAGGCCGGGGTGGGCTCATCGATCCCCGATGTCGATTTCGTGGCGGCGGGCGCTAGCATCCTGCCGACCGCCGACGACGTCTGGCAGGACGCCGACCTGATTTTGAAGGTCAAGGAGCCGGTGCCCGAGGAGTACCACCGGATGCGCAAGGACCAGGTCCTGTTCACCTACCTGCACCTGGCGGCCAGCCGGGAGTGCACCGAAGCGCTGCTGAAGGCGGGCATCACCGCGATCGCCTACGAGACCGTGCAGCTGCCAGACGGCTCCCTGCCGCTGCTCGCCCCGATGTCTGAGGTGGCCGGCCGGATGGCGCCGCAATGCGGCGCGCACCACCTGCAGCGCGACGGCGGCGGGCGCGGCGTGCTGATGGGCGGGGTTTCCGGCGTGTACGCGGCGAAGGTGGTCGTGCTCGGCGCCGGCGTGTCCGGCATGAACGCGGCCGCGATCGCCCTCGGCATGCAGTCCGAGGTGCTGCTGGTCGACAAGAACGTGGCAAGGCTGCGCCAGGCCGATGCGATCTACCAGGGGCACTGCCAGACCATCGCGTCGAACGCCTACGAGATCGAGCGCGCGGTGATCGACGCTGACCTGGTGATCGGCGCCGTGCTGGTACCAGGCGCGAAGGCGCCGAAGCTGATTTCCAACGAGCTGGTGTCCAGGATGAAGTCGGGCTCGGTGCTGGTGGACATCTCCATCGACCAGGGCGGCTGCTTCGAGGACTCAAGGCCCACCACGCACGCCAACCCGACCTACCGGGTGCACGACTCGGTCTTCTACTGCGTGGCCAACATGCCGGGCGCCGTCCCGCACACCTCGACGTATGCGCTCACCAACGTCACGCTGCCGTACGCGGTGGAGATCGCCAACCGGGGCTGGCAGGAGGCGCTGCGCCGGGACCCGTCGTTCGCGCTCGGGCTGAACACCCACGACGGCGCGGTCACCTGCGCGCCGGTGGCCGAGGCGCACGACCTGCCGCTGACCAGCCTGTCGGAGGTGCTCAGCTGACCAACGAGCAGGGCGCTCGAGCGGGGTCACTCCCGCAGGGCCGTACGATCGCGGATGCCGCCAGGCGTTACCTCGACCATCTCGCGGTCGAACGCGGCCTGGCCGCGCACACGCTGGCGGCGTACTCGCGGGACTTGCACCGGTACGCCGCCACCCTCGCCGCCCGAGGCCGGACCGAGATCGGCCAGGTCAGCACCGCTGACGTGGCCGACTACCTGGCCGGGCTGCGGGCCGGCGATGCCGAGCACCAGCCGCTCGCGGCAAGCTCGGCCAGCCGGGCGGTGGTGGCGGTACGCGGGCTGCACGCGTTCGCGCTGGCCGAGGGCATGGCGGCCGGCGACCCGGCCAGGGCGGTGCGGCCGCCGGTGCCGCCGCGGCGGCTGCCGAAGGCCATCTCGGTGGCCGACGTCGGCAAGCTGATCGACGCGGCCGAGACCGGGCC
>JASHQL010000097.1 GCA_030039155.1 Streptosporangiaceae bacterium
CGTTGCTCCGCCAGGATCGGCAGCAGCCAGGGCCGGGAACCGGAGCCGGGGTAGCCGGCCAGGAAGCCGGCGGCGGCCACGGTAGCTGGCGGGCCGCGGCGGCCCGGGCCGCCAGGATGCTGATCCTCGACCGGTCCGTGGCGCTGCTGTCCGGCCCGGCAGGACTCGCCGCGCACCTGCGCACCAGGCTGCTGTCAGGCCCGGCCGGCAGCATGAGCCTGCCGCTGGATGTTGGCGCGGCCACCGAGACCATCCCCGCGCACCTGCGCCGCGCGGTCATCACCCGCGACCGGCACTGCGCCTTCCCCGGCTGCCCGCAGCCACCAGCCGCCTGTCGCGTGCACCACATCGTGCCGAGAGCCGACGGCGGCACCACCAGCCTGGCTAACTGCCTGCTGCTGTGCAGCTTCCACCACCTCATCGCCGTGCACCGCTGGGGCTGGACCATCGCCTTGCACCCCGACGGCACCACGACAGCCACCAGCCGGGACCGGATCCGCGTCCTGCGCAGTCACGCGCCACCCGAGGCCGCTGCCCGGAGCGCATAACGCGCTCAGGCGCCGTAGCGTGGCTAGCCGGTCGGCCGGCGCGATAATGATCCGCTGAAGTCACGTTATGTCGTGTTAGGGTGCTGCGCGTGGTGGCGACGATAGCGGTACGGGACCTGAAGAAGTCCTACGGCAGCGTGCTCGCCGTTGACGGGATCAGCTTCGAAGTGGAGCAAGGCGAGTTTTTCGGCATTCTCGGGCCGAACGGCGCCGGCAAGACCACGACGCTGGAGATCCTGGAGGGCCTGCGAGAGCCCGACGCGGGCCAGGTGACCGTGCTCGGCATGCAGCCGTGGCCGCGCAACGCGGCGCTGCTGCCGAGGATCGGGGTGCAACTGCAGGCCTCGTCGTTCTTCGAGCGGCTGACCGCGCGCGAGCAGTTGCGCACGTTCGCCTCGCTGTACGGGGTGTCACAGCAGCGGGCTGACGAGATGCTCAGCACCGTCGGGCTTGACGACCGGGCCGACGCCAGGACGGAGAAACTGTCCGGCGGGCAGGCCCAGCGGCTATCGATCGCCTGCACGCTGGTGCACGATCCCGAGCTGGTCTTCCTGGACGAGCCGACCGGGGCGCTTGATCCGCAGGCCAGGCGGAACCTGTGGGACCTGCTCAGGCAGATCAACTCCGACGGGAGGACGGTCGTGCTGACCACCCACCACATGGACGAGGCCGAGATCCTCTGCGACCGGGTAGCGATCATGGATCACGGCAAGATCCTGCAGGCCGGGCCGCCTGCCGCGCTGGTGCGCGGGCTGGACAGCCCGGTCCGGATCAGCGTCGAGTCCGGCCAGCTCGACCTGGCCGGGGCCAGGAAGCTGGCCGCGAGCGCCGGCGGCACCGATGGCGTGACCGACGACGGCGTCTCGCTCACGATCGCCACCCGCGAGCCTGCCCCGGTGCTTGCCGGGCTGGCCGAGCAGCACGCGCTGACCGGGCTGCGGGTGCAGGGCGCGACGCTTGAGGACGTGTTCCTGAGCCTGACCGGACGGGAGTACCGGGCATGAAGGGCGCGGCATTCCGCAGCCTGTCTGGCGCGATGTTCCGCGGGTACGTCAGGGACAGGACCGCGCTGCTGTTCTCGATCCTGATCCCGATCCTGTTCCTGGTGCTGTTCGGCTCGATCTACAAGAGCTCGAGCACGCCGAAGCTGTCGGTGCTCGAGGTCGGCAGGGTCGCGCTGCTCGACAACGCGGCCGGCGGGCTGCACGGCGTGCTGCAGGTGACCAAGGGCGACAACCTGGCCACCGCGCTGAGCCAGGTGCGCAAGGGCAACGACGACGCCGCGGTGCAACAGCGGGGCAACCACCTGATCGTGCACTACTCGATCGCCGACCAGACGACCGCCAGCGTGGTGCAGACCGTGTTCGCCTCGATCGTGCAGCAGGCCGATCAGGCCCAGGTCGGCGCCACGCATGCCTACCAGCTGACCACCGAGCAGGTGGAGAACAAGTCGCTCAAGCCGATCCAGTATCTGGCACCGGGCTTCCTCGGCTGGGCGATCGCCTCCGGCGGCGCGTTCGGCGCCGCGATCACGCTGGTGACCTGGCGGCAGACCAAGCTGCTGCGCAGGCTCAGGCTGGCGCCGATCAGCACGGCGTCGGTGGTGTTCGCCAGGGTGGGCGTCAGCGTGCTGGTCGCGCTGATCCAGATGGCGGTGTTCATCGCGGTGGCCACCACGCCGTACTTCGGGCTCAAGCTCACATCCGACTGGTGGCTGGCCATCCCGATCGTGGTGGCCGGGACGCTTGCGTTCATGTCGATCGGGCTGCTGATCGGCGCGTTCGCCAAGTCACAGCAGGCGGCCAGCGCGGTGGCCAACATCGTGATCCTGCCGATGGCGTTCCTCGGCGGCTCGTTCATCCCGCTGAACTTCGCGCCGCAATGGATACAGGACGTGTCCTACGCCATGCCGCTGCGCTACCTGGTCATCGGCACCCAGGATGTGATGGCGCGCGGCGAGGGCGTGGGCGCGGCGTTGCCGGCTATCGGCATCCTGCTTGGCATCGCGGCGGTGCTCTCGCTGATCTCGGTCAGGGTGTTCAGCTGGGACTACATCTGAGCCGCTAGCCGACGACCGGCAGCCTCAGCTCCCAGCCCTGGGTCTGCTCGATGACCGCGAAGCCCAGGCCGATGTAGACCTCGGCCTCGTCGCCCCAAGTCTGCAGGGTGGCCGGGCCGGTGCCGAGATGCGCGCAGGCGGCCAGCACCAGCGCCCGCTTGCGGTCCGGTGAAGCGGCACCCGGCAGGAATCCTGGTCCGTCGATGCCGCGCATCCCGGCGTCGAAGCTGCACAGCCCGGCCCAGTCCGCACCCGCGCGCAGGCCGACGAAGTGCCAGCCGGGCGGGATCATGTCGGCTGCCGGATCGAACCGGTGATGGCCCCACTGGCCGGAGAACGCGCGCGGCCACAGCGAGAGCACGGTGGCCTGGTCGAGCAACGGCAACGGCGCGCCGGCCGGGACCGCGCCGGTGTGCAGCCTGCGATAGCCCTGGCGGCCGGCGAACCCGGCAGCGGTCAGATCGGCATCGGAATGCACCCAGAGCAGTCCGGCGCCGCCATCGGTGGCCGCGTTGACCAGGCCCGCGATCAGGTCACGCCCGGCCAGGTCGGGCGGGCCGTGATCGGAGGCCGGCAGGTCAAGCTCGCACTCCGCGACCAGCTCGCCGTCGGGAGAGGTGACGAACAGTAGCTCCGGCAGTGTCGGCATCGCGTTCCTTACCAGCCCGCAATTGCGCTTCGCAACTGTGTGATCGCAATCAGCAACGGCACGCTAGCACTGCGGACGGGGCGTGGTAACCCGGTCTCGGGTAGGCTCGTTGGCGCGAAACACGCCAGCAGGGAGAGTTCTCGTACAACCAGTACGAGGCGCCGAAGGGGCAACCTCCCCGGAACCTCTCAGGCACCAAGGACCGGCCGGCGTGAGCATCTCTGGAGCGGGCAACCGGCCTTGCGACAGAGGGGGAGCATGGCACCGTGCGCAGCACAACCCGGGGAGGGCTCCCATGGACTTCGCAGACCGGCATATCGGCCCATCGGCCGCTGACCAGGACTGCATGCTCAAGGCGGTCGGGTACGGCTCGCTCGACGAGCTGACCACCGCGGCGCTGCCAAGGCCGATTGCGGCGGCCGGCGCGCTGAGCCTGCCAGGGCCGCTGTCCGAGGACCAGGCGCTGGCCGAGCTGCGGCGGCTCGCCGCGCGCAACACCGTCGCCATCTCGATGATCGGCCTTGGCTACTACGGCACGCACACGCCGGCCGTGATCAGGCGCAACGTGCTGGAGAACCCGGCCTGGTACACCGCCTACACGCCGTACCAGCCGGAGATCTCGCAGGGCAGGCTCGAGGCGCTGCTGAACTTCCAGACGATGATCGAGGACCTGACCGCGCTGCCGGTGGCCGGCGCGTCGATGCTGGACGAGGCCACCGCCGCGGCCGAGGCCATGACGCTGGCCAGGCGCGCCCGCGGCAAGGGCAGCGTGTTCCTGGCCGACGCCGGCTGCCTGCCGCAGACCCTCGCGGTGCTGGCCACCAGGGCAGAGCCGCTCGGCATCACGCTTGCGGTCGGCCAGGTCACGCCCGAGCTGATCGCGGAGCAGCCGGCCGGCGAGCTGTTCGGCGTGCTACTGCAGTATCCGGCCGCCAGCGGCGAGATCCGCGACTACCGGGACGTGATCGCGGCGGCCAGGCAGCACGGCGCGCTGGCGATCATGGCGGCCGACCTGCTCGCGCTCACCCTGCTGACCCCGCCGGGCGAGCTGGGCGCCGACGTCGCGGTCGGCAGCACGCAGCGGTTCGGCGTGCCGATGGGGTTCGGCGGCCCGCAGGCCGGCTACATCTGCGTGCGCGACGAGCTGAAGCGCCAGCTACCAGGCCGGCTGGTCGGCGTCTCGGTCGACGCGGACGGCCAGCCCGCCTACCGGCTCGCGCTGCAGGCCCGCGAGCAGCACATCCGCAGGGACAAGGCGACCAGCAACATCTGCACGGCACAGGTGCTGCTCGCGGTGATCGCCGCGATGTACGCCGCGTATCACGGCGCGGACGGGCTGACCAAGATCGCGCGCGACGTGCACCGCAAGGCGGCGACCCTGGCCAGCGCCCTGACTGATACGGGCATGGGAACGAATGGCTCGCCGTTCTTCGACACGGTCAGGCTGATCTTGCCTGGGGTTGCTGCCGAAGCGGTGGCCCGGGCCAGGGCGGCGGGCTTCAACGTGTACCTGGCCGGCCCCGACGCGGTCCAGGTCGCCTGCGACGAGACCACCACCGACGAGCAGCTCGGGCAGGTGGCCAGCGCGCTGGCCGGCCGCGAGGTCAGCTTGCCGGCCGAGGTCGCCGACGCGCTGCCCGGCGGCCTGCGGCGCAGCAGCAGCTTCCTGACGCACCCGGTGTTCAGCAGCTACCGCAGCGAGACCGCGATGCTCAGGTACCTGCGCCGGCTCGCCGACCGGGACATCGCGCTCGACCGGTCGATGATCCCGCTCGGTTCGTGCACGATGAAGCTGAACGCGGCGGCCGAGATGGAGCCGATCACCTGGCCGGAGTTCGCCGGGCTGCACCCGTTCGCGCCCGCCGAGCAGGCAGCCGGCTACCTCGAGCTGATCGGCGGCCTGGAGCGGGCGCTGATCGAGATCACCGGGTATGACGCGGTGTCGCTGCAGCCGAACGCCGGATCACAGGGCGAGCTGGCCGGCCTGCTGGCGATCCGCGCCTATCACAGGTCGCGCAACGAGCCTGGCCGGAATGTCTGCCTGATCCCCGAGTCCGCGCACGGCACCAACGCGGCAAGCGCGGTGCTGGCCGGGCTGCGGGTGGCGGTGGTCAAGTGCGGCGGCGACGGCGCCATCGACCTGACCGACCTGGCCGCCAAGCTGGCCGCACACGCCGGGTCGGTGGCCGCGATCATGCTGACCTACCCGTCGACGAACGGCGTGTTCGAGGAGACCATCGGCGCGGTGTGCGACGCCGTGCACGCCGAGGGCGGCCAGGTGTACGTGGACGGCGCGAACCTGAACGCGCTGGTCGGGCTGGCCAGGCCCGGCTGGTTCGGCGCCGACGTGTCGCACCTGAACCTGCACAAGACGTTCTGCATCCCGCACGGCGGCGGCGGCCCCGGCGTCGGCCCGGTCGCCCTGCGCGCGCACCTGGCCGAGTTCCTGCCCGCCCGGTTCGTGCCGGGCGGCGACATGCGGCAGTCGGTGGTCGGCCCGGTGGCGGCGGCGCCGTACGGGTCGGCCGGAATCCTGCCGATCTCCTGGGCCTACATCGAGATGATGGGCGCTGCCGGGCTGCGCCGGGCCAGCCAGGTGGCGATCCTGTCCGCGAACTACGTGGCGCACCGGCTGACCGAGCACTTCCCCGTGCTCTACACCGGGCGTGGCGGCCTGGTCGCGCACGAGTGCATCCTGGACCTGCGGCCGATCGCCGCGCGCACCGGCATCACCGCCGAGGACGTGGCCAAGCGGCTGATCGACTACGGCTTGCACGCGCCGACGATGTCGTTCCCGGTGGCCGGCACGCTGATGGTCGAGCCGACCGAGAGCGAGGACCTGGCCGAGCTTGACCGGTTCTGCGACGCGATGATCGCGATCAGGCAGGAGATCGAGCTGGTGGCCGACGGTCAGCTCGACCGGGCCGACAACCCGCTCAAGCACGCGCCGCACACCGCCAGCATGCTGATCAGCGGGAACTGGGCGCACGGCTACACCAGGGAGCAGGCCGCCTACCCGGCCGGCGGCGACCGCAGGGCGAAGTACTGGCCGCCGGTCCGCAGGATCGACCAGGCCTACGGCGACCGGAACCTGATGTGCGCGTGCCCGCCTCCGGAAGCTTTTGAGGGTTAACATGCAGCTGATCAGCGGCGCCGGAGCGTTCACTGCCCCGGACGGCGATGCGCACTGGGTCGAGCAGTTCCGGGTCGCCGACCTGTCGGTCGGCACCTACAGCATCAGGGCCGGCGGCACCGACGACCAGTCGCCGCACACCGAGGACGAGATCTACGTCATCACGGCCGGCCGGGCTACGCTGGCCGGCGGCGGCGACAGCGCGCAGGTCCGGCCGGGCGATGTGGCGTACGTGGCGGCCGGCGAGGAGCACCGGTTTACCGACATCACCGAGGACTTCGCCGCGCTGGTCTTCTTCGCCCCGGCCGAGGAAGCACGCGCGTCAGCCGGGTCGCTGCTGGTGGCGGCCGAGGACGCGATGGCGGAGGCCGGATTCAGGACCGGGGATTTCGAGCGTGCGCGCAACCTGGTGACCGCCGCGCGGAACGAGGCGGCTCGCAATGGCGACGACCGTGCTGTGGCCCGCGCCACCAGCCTGTTCGGCCTGATCCTGCACTACCAGAACATCACCGTGCTGATGGACGGCGGGCAGCCATCGGCCAACCAGGTGTCGGCCGAGCGCGGGGCCTTCGACATCGCGCTGGCCGGGTCGACCAGGCTCGGTGACCCGGCCGGCATGGCCAGCGCGCTGTTCGGCCTCGGGCTGGTACACCAGGTGCTTGACCATGACTGGGCCGCCGCGATGCCGCGCTTCTGGCAAGCGCTCGACCTGGCCTATCAGGCCGACTTGTACACCCAGTCTGAGATTCACCGGCACGTCGGCTTCTATTACCTGGCCGAGGCCGGGCTGCCCGCGGAGGCGGTGCGCCATCTGCGCCGCTCGCACGAGCTGCGCGAAGCCCTCGGTGATCCGCGGCGGATTCCGAGCGGGCTTGTGGTGCTTGGCGAGGCAGAGCTGGCAGCGGGCAATCCAGATCGCGCGGTCGAGCTGCTGCGCGACGCGGTGGCGAAGGCGCGGGCCGCCGGGCTGCTGCCGGCCAGGATCGAGAGCGCCGAGCAGGCGCTCGCCGAAGCAGAAATAGCAGTGGCTACCGCTCAGGAGTGATGAGCCTGCCCTTCCATTCGCCGCCCTGGCCTGCCAGGTGCCGCCGCGCGGAGTCCGCCGTCATGGCCGCGTACAGCAGCGCGATCAGCGGCAGCCCCGGCCCGCGCAGCGGGCTCAGCCGGTACAGCCGCAGCATCGGCAGGTAGCTCACGGTCATCAGCGCCCAGGCGG
>JASHQL010000012.1 GCA_030039155.1 Streptosporangiaceae bacterium
AATCAAACTTCCACGGGTAAAAATCCAGCGAGGCAGATCCATCCCAACAGGTCAGACCACTGGTACAGTCCCGCTAGCCCAGATGATCAGATCGTTTGACGTCCGAGGAGTTTGATGCCCGAGCCCAAGTGGCGCCAGATCGCGGAGGACCTACGCGAGAAGATCGAATCCGGTCAGCTCGGCGGATGCGGCGAGGATGGCAAGCCCAGGGCCCTCCCCACCGAGGCCGAGTTGCAGACCGAGTACGCCGCATCGCGGAACACGGTGCGCGACGCGATCGACTGGCTCAGGACGCGTCGTCTGGTCTACTCACGATCCGGCCAGGGCACCTTCGTCGTCGAGCGGATCGAGCCGTTCACCACCACGCTGTCAGCCGACTCCGAGACCGGCCTCGGCGGCGGCGAGGGCGAAGCTTACATTCGGGAGGTCCAAGCTCAGGGCAGGGCGCCCAGAGCCGACGAGCCAAGAGTAGAGATCAGGCAAGCGTCACCGGCTGTGGCCGCCGAACTCGGCATCCCCCTGCGCAGCACAGTGGTTAGCCGCCTGCAGGACCGATACATCGATGAACTGCCCTTCTCACAGCAGACCTCGTACTACCCCATAAGCTTGGTCGACGCTGGCGCCACGTTGCTCATGCGGGCCGCGACGATCAATCCAGGTACGGTCGGCTACCTACGCGAATATCTCGGCATCCGCCAGAATTGGTACCGCGACAAGATAACCGTGCGCGTGCCAGATCGGCCAGAGGCCGCATTCTTCAAGTTGCCCGAGGATGGCAGCGTCCCGGTCTTTGAGACCTTCCGCACTGCGTTTGATGACAACGATAAACCGTACCGGCTGACAGTCAGCGTCTTCCCGGCAGACCGAAATCAGTTCGTCGTGAATGTCGGTGCTGTACCGACGTCTAATGAGCCGAGAGCCCGCGGAACCATCATCAATGGTGTAGGCGGTGTAGATGCCAGAGCCTAGATACCGCCAGATCGCAGAAGACTTGCGAAGGCAAATCGAGTCAGGGATTCTAACTGCTGGTGATCAACTACCAACTGAACTTGATCTTCAGGAGCATTACTCGGCATCTCGGAATACAGTCCGTGATGCGCTGAAGTGGCTTGCTACTCGTGGCCTTATCCAGTCAAGGTCCGGCCAGGGTACCTTTGTCGCTCGCAAGCTTGACCCATTCGTAACTGACCTATCAGCGAACCCCGACACTGCGCTCGGTGGAGGCGAGGGCACTCGCTACCAGGAAGAAGTGACGGCACTCGGGCGTACGTTGCGTAACACAGAGCCTATTGTGGAGATACAACCTGCGAGGGGGAAGGTTGCCAAAGGGCTTCGACTCCCGCCAGGCGAGATGGTAGTGAGTCGCCATCAGCGGCGCTTCATAGATGGCGACCCGTACTCGCTTCAGACGTCGTTTTATCCGATGAGCTTGATCGACGGGGGAGCACGACGCCTGATCGAGGCAAGCAACATTCCACAGGGTGCGGTCAAGTACCTGCGCGACGACTTTGGCATAGAACAGGCAGGATACCGCGATGTCATTACCGTGAGGGTCCCAGATCAGGACGAAACTGACTTCTTCAACCTTCCTGATGATGGACGGGTAGCAGTTCTCGTCACTGACAGAACCGCCTTCGACCAGTACGGGGCACCTTGCCGATTTACGGTCACGGTCTATCCCGCTGACCGCAATCAGTTCGTGATAAATGTCCGAAGCGCCGCTATCGGCCAGCCAACAGATGACTCCCGACATTCCGAGAGTTTGCCTGTTCCCGCGACTGGACAGGGTAGCTCCACAGGTAGGACCTAAAGCCCGCCACTGATCGTCAGCGGCGCGCATACTTCAATTGTCGGCGCCGATGTCCTGCGCGAACAGCCGGGCTCTAGTAGAAAGCAGCATTGGTCTATGCTCCACGTTCGCCCGGCTGGTCTGGCAGACATGCAGACGATCCTCGGATTTATCGACGAGGCCTCCGCGTGGCTTCCGATGAAGAACACCGATCAGTGGGCGAAGCCATGGCCAAATCGGGAGTTGCGGGATCACCGGGTAAGGCGAGGCCTTGAGGCACATCGGACTTGGATTGTTGAGGACTGTGGCGTCCCGGTTGCCACGATCTCGTGCCGTCCCGACGCCAATCCGGAGCTGTGGACCGAACCCGGCGAACTCGGCGAGCCTGCCGTCTATGTTTCCCGCCTGATTGTGAAGCGCAGCCACGCCGGCCGGGATATCGGGACCGAGCTGCTCGACTGGGCCGGCTGGTGGGCGGCCGTGCAGTACCAGGCGGTTTGGATACGGATCGACGTGTGGACGACGAATTCCGCGTTGCAGAACTACTACGAGAAGCGTGGATTTGAGCGCCTTCGCTATTGCATGCAAGTGGACTACCCATCCGCGTGCATCATGCAGAAGCCGACCGAGGGCATCGAGCCGAGCGACTTTCGGCAGTTCACCGAGCGACCTTGGCTGCTGCTGCCACCCCAGACGAGACGTGAGCGCACGAGGTCGAAGGCCCGCGAGTACGTGCGGCTCACTGACGGCGACTTAACCGACGCGGGAATCTGCGCGACGTTCATGGAGCACAGGCTGCGGTCGGCCGCCTTTGGCGATCGGCGGCCACGGTGGAGCCGGTCACGATCAGGACGAGGCTGACCTTTCCAGCCGCGGCACGGCAAGCGTGATGGTCGCGCTGCCGAGGACTACATCGTCCTGGTAGAAGACGGCGGCTTGGCCGCGGGCGATGCCGCGGGCGGGCTCGTGCAGCGTGATCAGGACGCCGGAATCCGACGGCTGGCAGGTCGCGGGGTGTAGCTCGCCGTGCGCGCGTAGCTGGACCTGGCAGTCGAAAGCTGCCGATGGCGGGGCACAACCGGACCACACCGGGCGAGCACACTCAATAGAAGAGACATCAAGGGCGGACGCGGGACCGACCGTGACGGTTCTCGTTACCGGCTCAATGTCGAGCACATATCGCGGTCGTCCGTCGCGCGACGGCGCGGCGATGCCAAGGCCCTTGCGCTGGCCGACGGTGAAGCCGTAACTGCCGTCGTGCTGGCCGATCACGGTGCCGTCGGCCTCGGTGATCAGTCCTGGCGCGCTGCCCAGCTTGCCGCGGAGGAAGCCCCTGGTGTCGCCGTCGGCGATGAAGCAGACGTCGTGGCTGTCCGGCTTGTCCGCGACGCCGAGCCCGCGGGCGGCGGCCTCGGCGCGCACCTGAGTCTTGGTGCTGCCGCCGAGCGGGAACATCGCCCGGCTCAGCTGCTCCCCGCCCAGCACGGCGAGCACATATGACTGGTCCTTGGCCTGGTCGGCGCTGCGGGCGAGCCGCACGCCGGCCGGGCCACCGTCGACCAGCCGGGCGTGATGCCCGGTGCAGACAGCGTCGAAGCCGAGCGCGACAGCGCGGTCGAGCACGGCCGCGAACTTGATCTTCTCGTTGCAGCGCAGGCACGGGTTGGGCGTGTTGCCGCGGGCGTACTCGGCCACGAAGTCCTGCACCACGTCGGCGTGGAACCGCTCGGACATGTCCCAGACGTAGAACGGGATGCCGATCACGTCCGCGGCCCGGCGCGCGTCCCTGGCGTCCTCGAGCGTGCAGCAGCCCCTTGCCCCGGTCCGGTAGGAGCTTGGGTTGCGGGACAGCGCCAGGTGCACGCCGGTGACGTCGTGGCCAGCCTCGGCGGCCCTGGCGGCGGCCACCGCGGAGTCGACGCCGCCGGACATGGCAGCCAGCACGCGAAGAGGAGTCATCGCCAGCCAGGATATGCGGACGCGCCGCCCGGCC
>JASHQL010000098.1 GCA_030039155.1 Streptosporangiaceae bacterium
CTGGTGTGCCCGGCAGTGCCGCGCCCGGTCCTGCTGCGCCTGGTCCTGCTGCGCCTGGTCCTGCTGCACCTGGTGCGCCCGGTCCTGGCGGCGAGCGGCAGGAGCGCTACGGCGCGGGCGTCTACCGCTACGGCACCGCCACCGGCGGCGCCCGGCTGGCCGAGGACGACCAGGACGAGGGAGCGGCGGCCGGAGCCAGGCCGCCAGGCGCCAGGCAGCCAGGCCAGCCAGCCACGGCCGCGGGTGACGATCACGGCGTCAGGTCGGCCACGGCGGTGCCTGCCGAGCCGTTCGTCCGGGTGGACGCGCACCGGCTGGAGACCGCGCTGCTCGCGTTGCGGCATCCGATCGTCTCGGTGCCGCTGCTGCTCGAGGCGCCGGGCGTGCAGGAGGCGCGCGCTGAGCGGCGCAAGCTGCTCAGCCAGATCGACGACTACCTGCTGCCGCGGCTGCGGCAGTCAGGCGCGCCGATCCTGATCGGCCTGGTCGGATCCACCGGCGCGGGCAAGTCCACGCTGATGAACAGCATGGTCGGCAAGGAAGTGAGCGTCACCGGGATCAGGCGGCCGACCACCAACAGCCCGGTGCTTGCCTGCCACCCAAGCGACATGCACTGGTTCGCCGAGAACGTCTTCCTGCCGACGCTGCCCAGGGTCAGGCAGCAGGGCCTGGCGATGCCCGGCCGCGACGGCCTGCTGGTGCTGGCCACAAGCGAGGGCATGCCGCAGGGCGTCGCGCTGCTCGACACGCCGGACATCGACTCGGTCGTGCAGGCGCACCGGGAGTTTGCTGACCAGTTCCTTGACGCCGCCGACATGTGGCTGTTCGTCACGACCGCGCGCCGGTACGCCGATGCCGCGGTGTGGGAGTTGCTGCGGGACGGCAGGGACCGCGGTGCCGCGCTGGCCGTCGTGATGTCCAGGGTGCCGCCGGCCTCCGCGCCGGAGCTGGCCGCTCATTTCGAGGCGATGCTCGGCGCGAACGGGCTCGGTGATGTGCAGCGGTTCATCATCCCGGAGACGGTGATCACCGATGCCCGGCTGCCTGCTGCGGTGTCGGCGCCGGCCCGGGCCTGGCTCGACCAGGTCGCGACCCGTGACGACCGGCGGGTGGCGGTGCTGACCCAGACGATGTCGGGCGTCCTTGACACCTTCAAGACCAGGATCCCGGCGCTCGCCAGCCAGGTTGAAGGGCAGCTTACGGCGCGGCAGCAGCTGACCGACTCGGCGACCGGGCCGTACGCCGCGAGCCTGACCGAATTCGATCAGTCGACGAGGGACGGCACGCTGCTGCGTGGCGAGGTGCTGGCCCGCTGGCAGGACTTCGCCGGCGCCGGCGACCTGCTGAAGTCGCTGCAGGTGCGCCGTGGCAAGAAGGCCAGCGGCGGCAGGCCGAAGAACAGTGAGCCGGATCGTGCGGCCGCGCTGCAGGCCGCGCTGCATGCCAGCCTGGCATCGCTGGTCACCTCGCTGGCCGACCGGGCTGCCGAGCAGGCGGTCGGGGCCTGGCGGCGGCTGCCGCCAGGCCAGGCGCTGCTGGCCGGGCTGGCGACCGGGAACGGGCAGGCGGCGAATGGCCAGTCCGAAGGCCCCGACTACATCGCCGCTGCGCTCGCCGACCTGGGGCTGGCCGAGCCAGCCGAGAACGGCGCCGGCCCTGCCGACGTTGCCGCGCTTGCCAGGTCGTCGCCAGCGCTTGCCGAGCAGGCCGCGGTCGCGATCAGCGGCTGGCAGGACGAGGTGCTGCAACTCGTCCAGGCGGAGAACGTGACGAAGCGCTCGGTGGCCAGGGTGGTGTCGTTCGAGCATGAGCCGCTGGCGCTGGTGCTGACGATCGGCGTGCTCAGCTACGCCGCCGAACCGGGCCCGGACCGTGCGGCTGGGTCCGGCCACGGCGGTAACGGCGCGGCCGCGGTCCCGCAGCGGCTGCTCACCTCGTTGTTCGGCGCCGGGCTGTTCCGCGACATCAGCACCAGGGTGCGGCTTGACCTGCACCGGCGGATGGGCGTGCTGCTCGACTCGGAGCGGCAGCGGTTCACCGACCTGATCGACGCAGCCGGGATGCCGGACGAGAGCCTCTCCAGCCAGCTGTTCCAGGCCGGCTACGGGCTGGAGGAAGCCAGGTGACCGAGAGCAGGCGGCGTGCGGCCGGCCCTGGCGGCACCGCACGTGGGTACACCGCGATCGGCGCCGAGCCGGCCGAGACCACCGGCAAGCCTGCGGAGACCCTGGGTAAGTCGGCCGAAACCAGCAGGAAGCCGGCCGAAGCCGGCCGGAAGAAGGCGAGCCAGCCGTCGGCAGCCAAGGGCCGCCAGCAGGCGACCGGCGGACGGCAGGCCGGGGCGTCGTCGCCTGGTGGCCGGCCCGCCCGGCTGCCGACACGCGGGGCAAGGTCAGGCCCTGGCGACGCCGCGAACCTCGGCGTCGCGCAGGCGAATCACGCAGCGCAGGACCTGTCGGCGCGGCTGAGCGCGCTGGCAAGCCTGGTGCAGATCGGCAGCGCCAAGGCAGCCGAAGCCGGCGGATTCGACGAGCAGCTGCTCGCCGACGCGCGGGAGCTGCTGACCAGGGCAGGCGAGCGGCTGCGGCTGTCGGCCGGGCACACCGTGGTGTCACTCGCCGGCGGCACCGGCAGCGGCAAGTCCTCGCTGTTCAACCGGCTGTCTGGCGCAGAATTCTCCAGCGTCGGTGTCACCAGGCCGGTGACCAGGGACGTGCACGCATGCGTCTGGGGCGTGTCCGGTTCCGGGCCGCTGCTGGAGTGGCTGAGCGTGCCTAACCGGTACCGCTACGCCAGGGCCAGCGCGCTTGACCCTGGCGAAGCGTCGATGGCCGGGCTGGTGCTGCTCGACCTGCCCGACCATGACTCGGTGATGGGGCATGCCACCGACCAGGTGGACCGGCTGGTGAGCCGGTCCGACCTGATGATCTGGGTGCTCGACCCGCAGAAGTACGCCGACGCCGCCGTGCACCGGCGGTTCCTGGTGCCGCTGGCCGGTCACTCCGAGGTGGTGGCCGTGGTGCTGAACCAGTCGGACCTGCTCAGCCCGGCCCAGGCGGAGGACTGCGTGCAGGACCTCAGGCGGTTGCTCGACGCCGAGGAACTGCACGACGTGCAGATCCTGGTGACCTCTGCCGCATCCGGGGCCGGCATCGACGAGCTGCGCAAGGTGCTGATCCAGACAGTGTCGGAGCGAAGGGCGGCGGCGGCGCGGATCTCCGCCGACGTCGACGCGGTGAGCGCGCGGTTCGAGCGGTACGGCGCCTACCCGGCTGCCACCGACGAGCAGCGGCTCGCCGACACCGTCGTACCCGGCGGCGCGGCCGAGCGACTCGGCGTGGAGTTCAGCCGGGCGGCCGGCGTGCCGGCCATCGGCGACGCGCTCAGCCACGCAACCGAGCTGCGTGCGCTTGACTACGTCGGCTGGCCGGTGACCTGGGTGATCGAGCGGCTGACCAGGCGTGATCCGGTGCGGAAGATCCGGCTCGGGAGGCTATGGGCCGAGTTGCGCGGGGTCAGCGCCGGGCCGTCTGGCGCGCAGCAGGCCGACATCGACAACGCGCTGACCGAGCTTGCCGACGAGGTCACCGCGAGCCTGCCGGAGCCGTGGGACGACACGGTCAGGACCGCCGTCAGGTCGAAGGCCGGCCAGATCCCGGCCGCGCTTGGCAACCAGATCGGCGACGCGCTGCCGGCCAGCACCGAAGTCACCGGCTGGTGGAGGTTGGTCGGCGTCTGCCAGGGCCTGCTGCTCGGCTGCGTGATCGTCGGCATCGCCTGGATGATCGCGATACTCGGCTTCGGCCTTGGCCACGTCGGCGACAGCGTGCCATGGCCGTTCAGCAGGCTGCTGTTGCTGCCGGTGATCGGGGCTGCGGTGGCCGCGGCGCTCTGGGCTGGCTGGTTCATCGGTAACCAGGCCGCGGGACGGGTGCGTGCCCAGGCCGCTGCTGAGCAGGAGGAACTGGTGCAGCTCATCGGGCGGCGGCTGGTCGTGGTGGCGGACGACCTGGTGGTCGTGCCTGCCCGGCAGGAACTGGCGGAACTTGACCGGTTCAGGGCGGAACTGCGGATCGCCACCGGGGCAGCGGAGCCAGCGAAGTTGGCTGACGTCTGGGACTAGTTGTAATGTTGTAATCCCGG
>JASHQL010000013.1 GCA_030039155.1 Streptosporangiaceae bacterium
GGCTTCTCGGCCAAGTACACGATGCAGGTGGCGCAGCGGCTGTACGAGAACGGCCACATCACCTATATGCGGACCGACTCGATCACGCTGTCGCAGACCGCCATCAACGCGGCCAGGAAGCAAGCACGTGAGCTGTACGGCGCGGAGTACGTGCCGGACGCACCGCGGATGTACACCAGCAAGGTGAAGAGCGCGCAGGAGGCGCACGAGGCGATTCGGCCGGCCGGCGACTCGTTCCGCACGCCGGCCCAGACCGACCTGAGCGGCGACGAGCTGCGGCTGTACGAACTGGTGTGGAAGCGGACCGTCGCCTGCCAGATGAAGGACGCGACCGGCGAGTCTGTCTCGGTCCGCGTGCTCGGCGGATCCGACGCGACCGCTGCGATCACCGTCACCGGCAACGGGTCGGCCAGCGAGCAGATCCAGGCACGCACCGCTGAATTCGGCGCGTCCGGCAAGGTCATCTCCTTCCACGGCTTCCTCAAGGCCTACGTGGAGGGATCGGACGACCCGGACGCCGAGCTCGACGACAACCAGCGCAGGCTGCCGCCGCTGGCCGAGCGCGACCCGCTGCGTGCGCTCGAGCTTGCCGCTGCCGAGCACGCGACCAGGCCGCCGGCCAGGTACACAGAGGCCACCCTGATCAAGGAACTGGAGGACAGGGAGATCGGCCGCCCGTCCACCTACGCCTCGATCATCGGCACGATCCTGGACCGCGGTTATGTGTTCAAGAAGAGCAACGCGCTGGTCCCCTCGTTCCTGGCGTTCGCGGTGGTGACGCTGCTCGAACGGCACTTCGCGCATCTGGTGGACTACGACTTCACCGCGCGGATGGAGGACGCGCTCGACGAGATCGCCAGGGGCGAGGCCGAGCGGGTGCCGTGGCTGCGCCGGTTCTATTTCGGCGCCGACGGCGAAGAGGGCCTCAAGGAACTCGTCAGCGACCTGGGTGAGATAGATGCCAGGGACGTCTCCTCGTTCCCTCTCCAGGGCACGGATATCGTCGTGCGGGTCGGTCGGTACGGACCGTACCTGGAACGCGACGGGCAACGGGTGAACGTGCCAGAGGGCACGGCGCCGGACGAGCTGACGCCGGAATTCGCGACCGAGCTGATGGAGCGGCCGAGCGGCGACAAGATCCTCGGCACCGATCCGGACAGCGGGAAGACGATCGTGGCCAAGGCCGGCCGGTTCGGGCCGTATGTCACCGAGGTGCTCGACGAGGATGCTCCTTCTTCCGCCAAGCCGCGGACCGCGTCGCTGCTGAAGTCCATGGACCTGGACAGCGTCACGCTCGACGACGCGCTGCGGCTGCTGACCCTGCCGCGCACGCTCGGCGAGATCGACGGCGAGCCGGTGACCGCGCAGAACGGCAGGTACGGGCCTTACATCAAGCGCGGCGCCGAGAGCCGGTCGCTTGAGTCTGAAGAGCAGATGTTCACGATCACGCTCGACCAGGCCCGGGAGCTGCTCGCGCAGCCCAAGCCGCGCGGCCGGGCGGGCCGGGCAGCCGCGGCGCCGCCGCTGCGCGAACTCGGCACCGACTCGGCGAGCGGCAAGCCGATCGTGCTGCGCGAGGGCCGGTTCGGGCCGTATGTCACCGACGGCGAGACGAACGCCTCGCTGCGCAAGGGCGACACCATCGAGTCGATCACCGAGCAGCGCGCGATCGAGTTGCTGGCCGAACGGCGGGCCGCGGCGCCAGCGCCGAAGCGGCGCACGGCGAGCAAGACCGCCGCCAAGACCGGCCGCGCGACCAGGGCAAAGACGAAGGCTGGGCCGAAGTAGCCGCTATGCGACAATGGTGGTAGCCGGTCCTCGCCGGGGTCCACTGCGGCGGCGCTGCCTGGCTTGGCCGGCTCTGGACGTCGAATGACAGCATCCGAGCACGCTGCGTGCAGGCCGGTCCTTGTGGTCGCGGCCCGTTACCGGGTTGTGTCCTGTGGCTTTGCAGTGGCTTGGGTAAGCAGAGCAGGCAGACGGCGCCATGCCTATAGCCTGGCGCCGTGAACTTTAGATCCCCTTTGGGCACACGTCAGTCTGGCGTGTTGTCTATCAGGCCGTTCCGGCGACTGTGGATTGCGCTGTCGCTGTCGAGCCTGGGGGACTGGCTCGCGCTGCTCGCGCTGAGCGCGCTGGCGGCCGACCTGGCCGGGCATCACCAGGCGGCGCAGGGCGCGACCGCGGCGTCGGCGGCGCAGGGCGCTGCGGTAGCCGGCGTCTGGCTCACCTCGCTGCTGCCTGCTCTGCTGCTCGGCCCGCTGGCCGGGGCGTTCGCCGACAGGTTCGACCGGCGGACGAACATGATCGTCGGCGACGTGCTGCGAGCCGCGCTGTACCTCTCTATCCCGCTGAATCTCCGGCTGCATGTCGTCAACGAACTGACCTGGATACTCACCGTCCAGTTCCTGGCCTCCTGCGCATCCTTGTTCTGGACGCCGGCCAAGGACGCCACGGTGCCGAACCTGGTGCCGCCGGACAAGCTGGAGCAGGCCAACCAGGTCAGCCTGCTGAGCACGTACGGCACCGCGCCGATCGCGGGACTGGTGTTCGCCGGGCTGGCGACGATCAGCGGCGCGCTCGGGTCTATCTCCCACCACCTGCAGACCAACCAGGTCAACCTCGCGCTCTACTTCAATGTCGGCACGTTCGTGGTGTCAGCGCTGACGGTCTACTGGCTCAGGGAGATCCCGCGGCGCGGGGCGCGCGGGGAGATCTCCGCGCCTTCGGTGATCAAGACGATCCTGGACGGCTGGCGCTACATCAGGAATACCCAGGTGGTCCGTGGCATCGTGATCGGGCTGAGCGGCGCCTTCGCGGCGGCCGGCGTGATCGTCGGCCTTGGGTACGTCTACATCACCGATACCCTCGGCGCCGGCAAGGCCGGCTGGGGCATCGTATTCTCGGCGATCTTCGTCGGGCTCGCCCTCGGCATGTTCGTCGGCCTGCGGATCCTGCACGGATTCAGCCGGCGGCGGCTGTTCGGCCTGTCGATCGCGTTCGCCGGCGTGCTGCTCGGCATCCTGGCGCTGGTGCCGAACTTCATCGTGGTGACCATCCTGGTGGTGCTGATCGGCGCGTCCGCTGGCGTGGCGTACGTGACCGGCTACACGATCATCGGCCGCGAGGTCGACGACGACACCCGGGGCCGCACCTTCGCGTTCCTGCAGTCCGCGATCCGGGTGATCATGTTCCTGCTGATCGCCGCGGCGGGGCTGCTGGGCAGCGCCCTGACCAGCGCATTCCGGGGCGTGACCGGCTGGACGACGTTGCGGATCGGCACCGTCAGCTATGGCGCCGTCGGTGACAACCTGGTACTGCTGCTGGCCGCCGCGACTGCCATCGGGCTCGGCATCGTGTCCTACCGGCAGATGGATGACCGCAGCGGCGTTCCGCTGCTGACCGACCTCAGCTCTGTGGTACGCGGCGCGGCCTTCGCGCCGGTGCCCGGCCACCCCAACGGGCACCATCATGAGGCCGAGCCGAAGCGGCACCGCGGGCTGTTCCTCGCGTTCGAGGGCGGCGAGGGCGCGGGCAAGTCAACCCAGGCCAGGCTGCTGGCGATCTGGCTGCGCGAGCAGGGCTACGACGTGGTCGCGACGCACGAGCCAGGTGCCACGAAGATCGGCATGCGGTTGCGTGCGCTGCTGCTCGACACCGCGCACACCGGGCTGGCGCCGCAGGCGGAGGCGCTGATGTACGCCTCTGACCGTGCCGAGCACGTCTCGGCGGTGATCAGGCCGGCCCTGGAGCGGGGTGCCGTGGTCGTCACCGACCGCTACGTCGACTCGTCGCTTGCCTACCAGGGCGCCGGCCGCCAGCTGCCGGTATCGGAGATCGCCAGGCTGAACGAGTGGGCGACCGGCGGCCTGATGCCCGACCTCACGATCCTGCTCGACCTGCCGGCCACGATGGGGCTGAGCCGGCGGGCGCGGTCCGCCGACCGGCTCGAGGCCGAGCCAGCCGACTTCCACCACCGGGTCAGGTCCGGCTTCCTGAACCTGGCGAACGCCGAGCCCTCCCGGTATCTGGTGATCGATGCGTCCAGGGACCAGGCCGACATCAGCCGCGAGATCAAGGCCAGGGTGCGCGACCTGCTGCCAGACCCGGTTCCGGAGACGGCGGAGGAGACCACCGGCTCGTTCCCGGCGGTTACCGAGTGAGCTCGCCGGTCTTTGCCAACCTCATCGGCCAGGACGACGTGGTGGAACAGCTGCTGACTGCGGTCGCCGCGGCGTCCGCCGTCGTGGGCGGGCCTGCCCAGGCCGGATCGGCCGATCCGGCCGATCCGGCTAGCTCGGCTGGTGCCCGGGCCGGGATGACGCACGCGTGGCTGTTCACCGGGCCGCCGGGATCTGGCCGATCGGTGGCGGCCCGCGCGTTCGCGTCCGCGCTGCTGTGCGCCGACGGCGGCTGCGGGTCGTGTCCCTCGTGTCGCCAGGTGGCTGCCGGTACCCATCCGGACCTGCTGCTGATCCGGCCGGACGGGCTGTCGTACGGCGTCCGGCAGACCAGGGACCTGGTGCTGAAGGCGGCAGCCGCACCGGTTGCCGCGCGCTGGCGGGTCGTCGTATTCGAGGATGCCGACCGCGCCACGGAACAGGCGGCCAACGCCCTGCTCAAGGCCATCGAGGAGCCCGCGCCGCGTACCGTGTGGCTGCTCTGCGCGCCGTACGCGGACGACCTGCCGACAACGATCAGGTCGCGCTGCCGGCTGGTGGTGCTGCGCATGCCGCCGACCAGCGCGGTGGCCGCGGTGCTCGAGCGCGACGGCGTCGACCATTCGGTCGCGGTCGCCGCGGCGCAGGCCGCGCAGGGCCACATCGGCCGGGCGCGGCGGCTGGCGACCGACCCTTCGGCTGCCAGTCGCCGTGACGAGGTGCTGCGGGTGCCCGGGCTTGCCACTGGCCTTGGCAGCGCGCTGACGGCGGCCGCCGCGCTGGTGAAGGCGGCCGAGGCAGAGGCTGCGGCGGTGACCGAGGAGATGGACGGCCCAGAGCGCGATGCGCTCAGGCGCGCGTTCGGCGAGGGGTCCACTGGCAAGGGCGTGGCCAGCGCGATGCGCGGCGCCGCAGGCGCGCTCAAGGACCTGGAAGACCGGCAGAAGTCGCGGGCGACCAGGGTGAAGCGCGACGCACTCGACCG
>JASHQL010000099.1 GCA_030039155.1 Streptosporangiaceae bacterium
TCACCGGAGTTGCCGCCGCCACGATCAAGCTGTGGCCTTCGCACAAGCCCGGCGCGAACACCAGCACCGGGCACAGCCACGCCTCGAATCCGTCCCCGCAGGCGAGCACGCTGCTGCCGGCCAGCGCATCTGGCTTCGACGCGGAGCGCACCCCCGCGCAGGACCCGGGCGACGAGGACAGCGTTGAGGCGCCGAACGTGCTGCAGGACAACGGGCAGGGCTGGGACACGCAGTGGTACACGACCGCCGAGTTCGGCGGCCTGAAGACCGGCACCGGCTTTATCCTGGACATGGGCCGCATCGACAGCCTCAGCTCGGTCGCCGTGACGTTCGGCAAGGTCCCTGGCGCCAACGTGCAGATCAAGGTCGGCGACAGCCCGACCAGGAGCGTGGCCAACCTGGACTCGATGAAGACCGTCGGCACCGCCACCGACGTCTCCGGCCTGCACGTGTTCACCATGCCGAACGGCATCAGGGCGCAGTACATCGTGGTGTGGTTCACCAGGCTGCCGCCCGAGGCGGGCTCGCACGGCCGGTACCTCGGGCAGATCTTCTCGATCGCCGTGAAGGGCAATGGCTGAGCCAGGGGCTGCCAGCTCACTGCCAGGTCCGCGTGCCGCACCCGATGTCAGTGCTGGCGCGGACCCTAGTGACGCTGAGTTGCTGCGCAGGCACGTGGACGGAGATCCGGACGCGTTCGGCCGGCTGTTCGAGCGGCACAAGGACCGGCTGTGGGCGGTCGCGGTGCGGACGCTGTCCGATCCCGAGGACGCCGCCGACGCGCTGCAGGAGGCGATGATCTCGGCGTTCCGCCGGGCCGGCAGCTTCCGCGGCGACTCGGCGGTCACCACCTGGCTGCACCGGATCGTGGTGAACGCCTGCCTGGACCGGATGCGGCGGCGTGCGGCCAGGCCGACGGCGGGCGGCGACGAGGAGCTGATCGAGAGCCTGGCAGCCGGGCGCGGCCCGGCCGACCCGTCATCGGCCAGTGACACCGCGCTCGACGTCAACGCCGCGCTGCGGACGCTGGCGCCGGACCAGCAGGCCGCGCTTGTGCTCGTCGACATGCTCGGCTACCCGGTGGCCGACGCCGCCAAGGTGCTCGGCGTGTCCGAGGGCACGGTGAAGAGCCGGTGCGCCCGCGGCCGGGCCAAGCTGCTGCCGCGGCTGGCCCACCTCCGCTCGGGAGGCGGCACCGGACCGCCAGCGCGCGGAGCGACCGCGACCGCCAGACCTGGTCAGCGGAACCAATCGCCAGGCCAGAGCGTCCTACCTGCGCAGGAGGGGGGTGAGCGCCCGCTATGACGTTTATGTTGCATCGTTCCCGTACTGGCCGCCATTTCAGTGCAGAAGACCTGGCCAGGTATGCCGAAGGGGACCTCCGCGCGGGCAAGCTGGCGCGGGTCGGCGCCCACCTCGGCGGCTGCCTGCGCTGCCAGGGCGTCAGCGCGGACCTGACAGCGGTGTCGGAGACGCTGGCCAGCGTGCCGGTGCCGCCGATGCCCGCTCACCTGTCGGTCAGGATCGAGCACGCGCTGGCCGCAGAGTCGGCCAGGCGGCTGGCCGGCCAGCCTGCGTCCGGCGAGGCTAGCCGCCGCGACCTGCCGGCCAGGCCCGGCAGTTCCGCCAGGCGTCGGCTGCGGATGCCAGCAGCGCACTCGCCGCTCGGGCTGCGGCTGGCGGCCGGCGCTGCTGCCGCCGTCCTGCTGGCCGGCGGCAGCTACGAGCTGGTCAACCAGCTAAGCGGCACTGCCGGACCCAAGTCAGCCGCGAGCAGCCCGGAGGCGCAGCCGAACCTGGGCATCGAGTACGGGCCCTCGGTCAGCTACCAGCACCACGGCGCGGTCGACCTGGTCCAGCCGGTGCACACCAACACCGACTTCCAGCCGGCCCGGCTCACCGCGCAGGTGCACCAGGCACTTGACCAGAGCAAGCAGCGGCTGAACGGGTTCTCGAATGCCACCAATGCCCCTGAATTCCACTCGGCGTCCGGGACGTCTGCGACGCCGAACGCAACGGCCAACGAGCCTGCCGCCGGGGTACCTGCGCAGCCCAGGGATCTGTCCGGCTGCGTCGGCAGCCTGTCGGCGGGCAACGTGGTGATCCTGGTGGACGTGGCCAGTTACCGCGGCTCTGCGGCGGTCATCATCGTCACCGCGGTCAGCAGCACGGCCAAGGCCGGCCTGGTCTCGATTGTCGGCCTCGGCTGCGACGCGACCGACCACCACCTGCTCGCCAGTCGTCATATCGACCTGTAGCCGGCCGGCGGCCGGCCTGCCTGATGCCAGCCGCGCCGGCGCCTTTACACGCGGGAATCTCCTGGCCCTACCATCGGTTGACGCCGTTGCACTCAAGAGGGGCGGGGACCAGTGACTGAGGTTCGCGAGGTCATCATCATCGGCTCAGGGCCATCCGGGTACACCGCGGCCCTGTATGCCGCACGGGCCAGACTGCGCCCGCTCGTCTTCGAGGGCTCGGTCACCTCCGGCGGCGCGCTGATGAACACCACGGACGTGGAGAACTTTCCCGGCTTCCCTGACGGGATACTCGGGCCAGAGCTGATGGACCAGCTGCGCAAGCAGGCCGAGCGGTTCGGCGCCGAGCTGGTCACCGAGGACGTCACCGAGGTCGACCTGACCAGCACGCCCAAGGTGGTGAAGTCCCACGAGGACAGCTACCTGGCCAAGACCGTGATCATCGCGACCGGCTCCGGCTACCGGGAGCTCGGCGTGCCGGGCGAGAAGCGGCTGTCCGGGCATGGCGTTTCCTGGTGCGCGACCTGCGACGGGTTCTTCTTCCGCGACCAGGAGATCGCGGTGATCGGCGGCGGCGACTCGGCGATGGAGGAAGCCACGTTCCTCACCAGGTTCGCTAACACCGTGACCGTGGTGCACAGGCGGGACAGCTTGCGCGCCTCGAAGATCATGCAGGACCGGGCGATGTCGAACGAGAAGATCAAGTTCGTCTGGGACTCGGAGGTCGTGGAGGTGCTCGGCGAGGACCGGGTGAACGGGCTCCGGCTGCGCAACCTGCGCACCGGCGAGGAGAGCACGCTCCCGGTGACCGGCTTGTTCGTGGCGATCGGGCATGACCCGCGCAGCGAGCTGTTCGCCGGCCAGCTGCCGATGGACCCGGCGGGGTACCTGCTGGTGGACCAGCCGTCGACGCGGACCGTCCTTGACGGCGTGTTCGCGGCCGGCGACGTGGTGGACCACACCTACCGGCAGGCGGTGACCGCCGCGGGCACTGGCTGCGCGGCCGCGCTTGACGCCGAGCGCTGGCTGGCGGATCACGAGGCGTAAGTGCCATGGCGCGCTGCTCCCTGCGGCGCGGCGAGCAGAGAAACGGAAGGAAGTCCGAAGGTGGGCGCAACCAAGAAGGTAACCGACGCGAGCTTCGAGACTGACGTGCTCAAGAGCGACAAGCCCGTAGTCGTCGACTACTGGGCCGAGTGGTGCGGGCCCTGCCGGATGGTGGCGCCCGTGCTCGAGGAGATCGCTTCCGAGCACTCAGACAAGATCGACGTCGTGAAGCTGAACGTGGACGAGAACCCGACCGTCACCCAGCGGTACGGGATCATGAATATCCCGACCCTGAGCGTGTTCAAGGACGGCCAGGTCGTCAAGGAGATCGTGGGCGCGAAGCCGAAGGCGGCGCTGCTCAGGGAGCTTGCCGACTTCATCTGACCCGAGCTGAGCTGACCTGAGCCGCAAGGTTCTCGGTCAATCCTGGCGCTGGCTAGCTGACCGCTTGCCAGCGCCTGACCGCGAAGAAGCCGCACACCGTGATCAGCCCGGCCATCCAGCAGCCGAGCTGCAGCAGCGGCGCGGCGGCTGGGCCGCTGCTGCTGAGTGACCTGATCAGCTCCGCCGCGGCGGTCACCGGGTTCACCTTCGCGATCGGCTGCAGCCAGCCTGCCAGCCGGTCCACCGGCGCGAACGCCGAGCTGCAGAAGGTGAGCGCGATCGCGGGGAAGAACAGCACCCGCTCGGCGGTCTCCGGATCGCGCAGCACCAGCGCCAGCCAGGCCGAGGTGACCGCCATGGTCACGCCGAAGCCGACGGTGACCGCGACGATGCCAACCAGGCCGGCCGGCCCGGTCCTGACCTTGAAGCCGAGCAGGCCGCCGACCGCCAGCATCAGCACCGCCTGAGTGCTGAACACGATCGCGTCGGAACCGAGCCTGCCGATCAGCACGGAGCTTCGCGGCATGGGCAGCGACCTGAACCGGTCGGCCAGCCCGCTGACCGCGTCCCTGATCATGGCCAGGCCGGTCACCGGCGAGGTCAGCACAGCGTTCTGCACCATGATGCCGGGGATCAGGTACTCGCGGTACGACCCGGCGCCCGACTGTGCCGAAATCGCGAGGTTCCCGAACACCGACACGAACAGCGTCAGCAGCACCAGCGGCTGTACCAGCGGATAGATCATCCGGCCCGGGCTGCGCCTGAGCACCCGCAGATGCCGCCCGGCGATCAGCCGGCTGTCCCGCAGCACCATCGCCGGTGTCGCGCTCATCGCGCTGCCTCCCGCGTCCCGGTCAGGGCCAGGAAGGCCTCATCGAGCGTGGGCTGGCGGATGCCCAGATCCGCTATCTCGATGTGCGCGGCCCGCAGCGCCGCGCCAGCGGCCAGCACCGTGCCGACGCCGTCGTCGGCGGTCACCGTGATCCGCCCGGCCTCGGCCGACCTGACCGCGGCGGGCGGCAGGCTCAGCTGCCGCTCGAGCAGCCGGGCCGCCGCGGCTGCCGCCGCGGCGTCGGCGCTAGCCAGCGTGATCTCGGCAAACCCGCGACCCGCCTGCGACTTCAGCTGCGCGGGTGTGCCGGTGGCGATCAGCCTGCCGTGGCTGAGCACATGCACCATGTCAGCGAACCTGTCCGCCTCCTCCAGGTACTGAGTGGTGAGCAGCATCGTGGTCCCGGCGGCGCGCAGGTCACCCAGCACTGCCCAGAGCAGGTCACGGCTGGCCGGGTCGAGGCCCGTCGTCGGCTCGTCGAGGATGAGCACCGCGGGCCTGGTCATCATGCTCGCCGCTACATCCAGCCGCCTGCGCATGCCGCCGGAGTACGTGCGCACCGGCCGGCCTGCCGCGTCGGCCAGCCCGAACAGCGCGACCAGCTCGGCGGCGCGGAGCCTGGCCTGGCGATGGCCAAGGCCGGCCAGCCTGCCGATCAGCAGCATGTTGTCGGTGCCGGTCAGCGCCTCGTCCAGGCCGGCGAACTGGCCGGTCACCGCGATGTTCCTGCGGACCTGCTGCTGCTGCCTGGTGACATCGAAGCCGAGCACCCTGGCGGTCCCGGTGTCCGGCCTGGTGAGCGTGGCGAGGATGCGGACCAGCGTGGTCTTGCCCGCGCCGTTCGGCCCGAGCAGCGCGGTCAGCGAACCCGGCTCGACCAGCAGGCCGACATCGCTGAGTGCCACCACCTCGCCGAAGGACTTGCCGAGCCCGGCTACCTCGATGGGGGCGCGCGCAACTGGAGAATCTGGCATACTATGAGTATACCAGTTAATGAGTGGACCGGACTATATGCCTGACTCATCTTCGCTTGACTCCGGCGCGGAGCTCCGCCAGCCGGCCGATGCCGGGGCGATGGCGGCCGCCGTGGTCGGCAGGCTGTTCCGGCTTGCGCCGCAGCTTGTCGAGCTGCTCGACCTTGGCGCCAGGGAGTACGGCCTTGGCTTCGCGCGCGGCCGGGTGCTCTGGTCGCTGTATGAGTCGGGCCCGGTGCTGATGCGGGCACTGAGCCAGGCGCTCGGCATCTCGCCACGCACCGTGACCGGCCTGATCGACGGCCTGGAGGGTGACGGCTGGGTGACCAGGTCGCCGCACCCAAGCGACCGCCGTGCCACCGTCATCACGCTGACCCCGGTGGCCGAGAAGGCGCTGCTGCGGCTGACCGGAACCTACCGCGGCCTCGCCCACGACCTGCTCGGCGACCAGGACGGCGACAGGCTGGCGGACGCGCTCGGGATCATCACCACGCTGGAGAGCCGGCTCCCTGCGGTCGTCGAAGCCGGGCTCGCCGAGTACGCGGTGAATCCTCCAGAGCTGCCGCGCAAGCGGGCGGCCGCGGACCAGGCCTAGCTGCCCGCCGCCACGGCTGGCTCGGCGGCCGGCCTGATGCCGAAGTCCCTGAACGCCTGCTGGCTCAGCGCCCAGCAGAGGGTGCCGGCGATCGTCACCGCGGACAGGATGAAGAACGCGCCAGGGCCAAGCCGGTGCACGACGAAGCCGGCCAGCGCGACCGAAATCGGGAACATGCCATAGCTGGTGGTCATCAGCAGGCCGCTGAGCCGCCCGATGAGGTCGGGCCGCGCCCACCGCTGGAATGCGGTCTGCGTCGTGATGTTGGCCCACATGTTGAGGCCGCCCCACAGCACCAGCAAGGTGGCCGCGACAGCCAGGTCGGGTGCCCAGGGCAGGCACGCGATCAGCGGCGTCTGCACCAGGAAGATCAGGCCGGCCGCCACGGCCGGCCGCCACGGCTTGGTCAGCCTGGTGGCGATCAGCGAGCCGGCCAGGGCGCCGATGCCGAAGCCGGCCACCAGGGTGCCATAGCCGCCCGCGCCGGCATGCAGGTGCGCGCGGGCGAACAGCGGCAGCGCGACCTCGCTGGTGCCGGCGTTACCGAGGTTGGCGGCGATGTTGATCGCCATCAGCAGCGGTAGCACCGGCTCGCGGCGGACGAAGGCCCAGAGCCCTTCCCTCGCCGGCCCGGCCGCCGTCGGCTGGTCCGGGTCCGTGGCCTGGCCTGGGTCCGTCGCCTGGCCCGGGCCTGCTGGCTGGCTCAGGTCCGCGGCTTGGCCTGGGCCTGCGGGCTGGCCTGCCGCTGCTGGAGGCTGCGCCCGGTACGCCAGCGCCGTCGCGCCGAGCCGCCAGAGGGTCAGCGCGGAGATGCCGAAGCTCAGCGCGTCCAGGCCGAAGCCGGCCGCCGAGCTGAGCGCCGCGACGACCGCACCGCCGGCCGCAGGCCCGACGAAGACGGCGACCTGGGTGCTCGCCGACAGCAGCGCATTGCCGCTTTGCAGCTGGCTGTCGGTGACCAGCTTCGGCATGATCGCGTAAGAAGCCGGCAGGAACAGTCCCTCGCCGGCGCCGAG
>JASHQL010000100.1 GCA_030039155.1 Streptosporangiaceae bacterium
CGGAGCTGGCCAACCTGATCGCGCTCGGCGTGCACGCGGCGCAGCACGGCTGGCTCGATCTGGCCGGCTGCCTGGCCGCCCACCTGAACCGCTACCTGGAAGGCGGCGGGCACTACGCCGAGGTGGTCACGCTCGGGTCGGCGATCAGCCAGGCCGCGGGAGCGGCCGGCGACCTGTCCGCCGAGGCGGACGGGCTGACCGCGGTCGGCAACGCCGAGCTGCGGCTGGGCAGCCGGAAGCAGGCGATCGAGCATCTGGAGCGGGCGCTCCGGCTGTTCCGGCAGGCAGCCAACCGGCCGGGCGAGGCCAGGGTGCTCGGCAGCCTCGGCGCGATCGAGGCCAGGCTCGGCAGCTACGACCAGGCGGCGGAGCACCTCGAGCGCGCGCTGCTGCTGCGCCGCGAGACCGGCGACCTGGTCGCGCAGGCCAGGCTGCTGACCAATCTTGGCGTGCTTGACGGCCAGCGCGGACGTCATGATCAGGCGCTGGCCTGGCTCACCGAGGCGCTTGCCGCGTGCCGGCAGACCGGTGACACCTCCAACGAGGCCAGGGCGCTCGCCAACATCGGCTGCGTGGAGATGGAGCGCGGCCGGTACGCCGAGGCCGCGCAGCGGCTTGAGCAGGGACTGCTGATCTGCCGGGCCATCGGGGACCGGTACGCCGAAGGTCAGTCGCTGGCCGAGCTCGGCCGCGCCGAGCTGCTTTCCGGTACCTGGCACCGGGCCGGCCAGCACCTAGACGAGGCGCTCGCGCTCTGCCAGCAGACCGGGGATCGCTACGGTGAGGTGGCCGCGCTGACCGGTCTTGCCGACCTGGCCCTGGCCAGCGGCGCGCTGCCGCAGGCCCGCGGCCGCTACGACCAGGCAGTGACCCTGGCCGGCGCGATCGGCGCCAAGAATGACCAGGCCAGGGCGCTCGACGGCCTCGGCCGCTGCCATCACGCGGCCGGCGAACGCCGCCTGGCCAGGGCACACTGGCAGCAGGCCCTGGCCCTGTACACCCAGCTGAGCGCGCCGGAAGCGGACAGCGTGCGAGCCGAGCTTGCCGGGCTTGGCCGCGGCGAGCCGGCCCTCGGCAGCCTGTCCGGTCTGGTACCTGACCAGGGGCAGCCGGAGGCGGCGGATGCGGCTGATGCGCCGGTTACGTATTGAGCGCGCATCATTGCCGGTAGTGTGCCGGCAGCTCATCCGCTATGGCTAGTCTTGCAAGGCGAATCCACAGTTCCGACCGAGAGGCTGCCCTGCATTGCATTGCCCAGCGCATCCCATGATGACCTATCCCGAGGCGATGGTCGTCGGGCTTATCCAGGGCGTCACTGAGCTTTTCCCGGTCTCCAGCCTCGGGCACAACGTGCTGATCCCCGGCCTTGTGGGCGGCCGGTGGGCCTGTGACCTGAGCGTCTCCAAGCCGGAGTCGCCGTACCTGGCGTTCATCGTGGGCCTGCACGTGGCAACCGCCGTCGCGTTGCTGATCTACTTCTGGCGGGACTGGGTCAGGATCATCCGCGGGTTCTTCAGCTCGCTCAAGGCCAGGAGCGTGACCACCCCGGACCAGAAGCTGGCCTGGATGATCGTCGTGGCGACGATCCCGGTTGGGCTGGCCGGCGTGCTGTTCGAGCATGAATTCAGGGTGCTGTTCGGCAAGCCCGTGCTGGCTGCGATCTTCCTGGTGGTGAACGGCCTGATCCTGTTCGCCGGGGAGAGGTTCAGGACCAGGAGGTCCAAGCAAGCCGACCTCGAGGTCGCCGAGGAACGCCGGGCCGCGGCAGTGCCGCAGCGCGCGCAGCTAGCCCCGGCCGCGCAGGTCATGGCGACCGCCCAGGCTGGCGAGGCGGTGGCGGTCGGCGGCCCAGGGGTCGGCAGGCATCAGGCACCGCCGGCCATCAGGCAGGAACGCGAGGCGGAGATAGCGGCAGGCATCCGCGCTGACCGCAGGCTGTCGAAGCTGGACTACGCCCAGACGATCCTCATCGGCTCGGCCCAGATCCTGGCGCTGCTGGCCGGCATTAGCCGCGACGGCGTGACGATGGTGGCCGGCATGTTCCGCGGCCTGTCCCGCGAGGACGCGGCCAGGTTCGCCTTCCTGCTGGCCACGCCGGTCATCCTGGCAGCCGGGGCGCTGAAGGTGAGCGACCTGATCAACAAGGGGCACGGCATCTACGGCCCGATCCTGGCCGGCAGCATCTTGTCCGGCGTCGGCGCCTACGTCTCGGTACGGTTCCTGGTCAAGTACTTCCAGACCCGCACGCTGACGCCGTTCGCGATCTACTGCCTGGTGTTCGGCATCGGCAGCATCCTGTACCTGCAGCTGCGGTAGCAGGCCCGGCCGCTGACCCGGCGACGGCGGCGACGGCGGCCGATCGGCTGGCCGTACCGTCGGCCTGAGCCTGCGTGGCCAGCCTGCTACAGCTCTTCGCGGGAACGCCTGGCCCGCAGCCGTCCGCGCTCCTTGCCGTCGAGTATGGCCTTGCGCAGCCTGACCGCGATCGGGGTGACTTCGACGCACTCGTCGTCCGCGCAGAACTCCAGCGCCTGCTCCAGGCTCAGCAGCCGCGGCGGGATCAGCCGCTCGAGCTCCTCCGCTGTGGACTGCCGCACGTTGGTGAGCTTGCGCTCCTTGGCGATGTTCACGTCCATGTCGTCGGACCGCGAGTTCTCCCCGACGATCATGCCCTCGTACACCTCGGTGCCTGGCTCCACGAACAGCGAGCCACGCTCCTGCAGCGCGAACATCGCGTACGGCGTGGCGGTGCCTGACCTGTCGGCCACCAGCGACCCGGTCGCCCGGCCGCGCATCTGGCCCGACCACGGCTCGAAGCCTTCGAACACGTGGTGCGCGATGCCGGTGCCGCGGGTCTCGGTGAGGAACTGGGTGCGGAACCCGATCAGCCCGCGGGCCGGCACGGTGAAGTCAAGCCTGACCCAGCCGGTGCCGTGATTGGACATGTTCTCCATCCGGCCCTTGCGCACCGCGAGCAGCGAGGTGACGGTGCCCAGGTACTCCTCGGGGCAGTCGATCGTCAGCCGCTCGACCGGCTCGCACCGCCTGCCGTCGATATCCCTGGTCACCACTTGCGGCCTGCCGACGGTTAGCTCGTAGCCCTCCCGCCGCATGGTCTCCACCAGCACGGCGAGGGCTAGCTCGCCGCGGCCCTGCACCTCCCAGGTGTCCGGCCGGGCGGTCTGGTTGACCACCAGCGACACGTTGCCGACCAGCTCGCGGTCCAGCCGGTCCTTCACCATCCTGGCGGTGACCTTGGAGCCCTTGGACTGCCCGACCAGTGGCGAGGTGTTGACCCCGATCGTCATCGATATCGCGGGCTCGTCCACGGTGATGAGCGGCAGCGGCCGCGGATCCTCGGCATCGGCCAGCGTCTCGCCGATCATGA